>JACDAY010000009.1 GCA_013695195.1 Blastocatellia bacterium
TTAAGACGACGGGAAATTCTCCAGTCGTTCTGCACGAAAAAATTCAGAAACGTCGCGCGATATGGTATCTCGTGATCGCCGAAGGTTTCTTGATACCGCGTATAACTACTTCGGTCGGTTCCGTTTACAGCAGCCGCATAGGCTTCGATCGTCTGGAAAATGTAAGTAGCGGAAACTTCCTCTGTTGGCCGATCACGAATGAAATTTATGCCACCGCCGATCTTGATGGAATGAGAATTGAAGACTTTTGTAACAACGTTTTGAAACTGAGTTGTCGATTGGTTCAGGGCGATGGTTCCGACACCCGGATTCGGTCCAAAGTTCGCAATGTTATTTATCGAGACGCTCGCGCCGGAAGCCGAAAGGTCATTCGCGGTAATGAGAGCAATGCCTTTCGCGTATTGAAAGCGAAACTCATTAAAAAATGTTGCGGAGAACGAGGTAACGGATTGTGCCGCAATTGCGTGGTCATATCCGGAACGATCCACAGATCGTTGTGTGGTGTTGATTCGGCCCAACCCGAAATTTGTGGTTTTGGGGTCAAACCGGTTGTAGCGGAAATTAACACGTGTTCCCTCCGAGATCTTTGCGTCGGTCCGGAGTAGGAAATACCGGAAATCGTCAATTGTGCTTTCGCCGTTTATAAATATGGATGCCGGAAGACCGGTTGCGATCAAGGCGGCCCGATTAGTTTCGGATACCGTTACCTGTGACGCGGTATTGCGACGAGCCCATTCGTAACCGCCGTAAAAGTGCCAGCGATCTGATATGATCGGCCCGCCTAATGTTGCCGTTATCCCGTTGCCTTCGAGGTTTGGATCAGGGTCTCCGCGCCGGAAACCAAAGGGTTGGGCGGAAAGCTTAGCAGGCCGGTACAAAAAAGCCGCCGAACCGTCTAGATTGTTGGTGCCGGACGGCGTAACGACGTTCACGACCGCACCTGCCGTATTTCCAAATTCCGCAGAATAGCCGCTTGACAGAAGCTGGACTTCCTTTACGAAAGTTTCCGAAATGAACGTAAGCCGGAAGCCAGCCAGATTTGCATCGTTGTTATAACCGCCGTCAACCTGGTAACCAACGCGGCGACGCAACCCATTCGCACTTAATCTGACGACGGAAGGATCACCAACCATCCGCCCGTTTACTCCGGGCTGCAGCAGCATGAAATTGAATGGATTCCGGGAAATGAGTGGCAAGTTCTTTACGTCCCGGGAATTCACCAACCGCCCGATCTCTACTTTTGTAGCATCAGCGATGGCGGTATCGGATGTAACGATTACGGTTTCCGCGGGTGTTCCCGGTTCGAAAATAATAGTGACCGATGCCGTTTGGCCTGTGGAAAGCGCGACACCGTGTCTTTCGAATCGTTTAAATCCGGACTGTTCGGCGATGACGCTATACGTTCCCAGACTCAAAATGGGAAACCGATATGTGCCGCTTTCGCTGCTGGCAGTTGTGCGTCTTGCTCCGGTTTCGATATTGATCGCTGTAATCACCGAACCCCGAATTAATGAGCCGTGGATATCCGTTACAATTCCTTCGATCTGAGCATCGAGAGCCTGCGACTGCGGATGGGCAGGGAAAACGAGAATGAAGAACAGCAAAGTGCTGAACGACAACCAGGAAAGTATTTCGCTCTTGTGGCTTTTCATACCGGTCACACTTTGCAAGATAAAAATGCCGGTTTTATTTCGTGGCATCCGGCATTAGACCGATTCTTCTGAGCAGATCGTCGAATCGCGGGTCGTTTCTTATCGGATCGAACCGGGGCTCGCGGGCGCTGAGGGTAACCATGACTCCTCTGCGATCGAAGGCGTTGTTGAGCGATTCGAAAGCCTTTTCAGTGTCACCCAACTGTGCGTAAATCTGTGCCGTATTAAGGATGTTCTTTCCCGGCTCATCGATCATTTTTCTCAAAATACCCGGCCATCCTTCTTGTTCGTACGTCGTCTTCAACACAGTAAGGTCATTTGGCGCAGCGCCGACTCGTTTCCTCTGCCGTAAATAGCATTCAAATGCTCGAGGAAAGTCCTTTTTCATTTCGTATGAGCGGACCAGCCATTTGTCCGTCTCGTGATAGTTCGGATCGGTATCTTCGACCTGCTGGAGCTGCTCGATAGCCTCGTCATAGCGGCGGGAATAGTAAAGGATCAGTCCCCGTGAGCGTTTGTTGAACGACGTGGGGGCGATAGTGACTGCAGCGTCAATTTCGCGCATGGCTTCGTATTCGCGGCCTAATACGTTGAAAAGGAAAGATAATTCCCTGCGAGCTTCGTGGTCTTTTGGGTCGAGCTCGACCGCCCGCTTACATTCCTGTTCCGCTCCACTAAAGTCCCATTCATATGTCCCCAATATCCGGCACAAGAGTGTGTGCGCGTATGAGTTCGATTCATCCAATTCGATGGCCTTGTTTATGGCTGTTCGGGTTTGACTGATGTCCTCGTGCGAGGCCGTGTCCCAGAACGTCCATATTTTCGCATCGGCCTTTCCCACATATGCGGCGGCGTAATTCGGATCGAGATCTATGGCCTTTTCAAAACTTGCAAGCGCTTTTTCAAGATCGCCCTTGTGCTTTCTTTCGGTAAAAAATCGACCTTGTTGATAGTGCTGAAGGGCTTCGCCGTTATTGGTTTGCGGTGTTATTCCTTTAAGTCCTCTTACTCTAACCCCGGATTCATTGGCAAACCAAAATCCCGTGGCAGTAACGGTGAGGAACAAAGCGACCGCTAGAATTGTTAAGGTTCGCGGGTGGCCGCGCCGGGAAGTTTCTTGAATTATATTCGAGTTTCCATTTATCGAGGAACTTCTGATGTCATTGGAACCCAATTCTTCGCCATTCTCCGAGATGGGATCGACATGCGGTTCAAACGGGAGCATTTCAGCACCGTTCCGGTTTACTTCCTCCACCTTGGCGACAAATCGGTATCCCTTCTTCGCGACGGTTTCGATGAACTTGTTTCCATTATTGTCCTGGCCCAAAGTTTTGCGCAGCGTATGTACTATTCGCGCAAGATTCGCCTCTTCGACAAACGAATCAGACCAGACGCTCTGCATCAACTCTTCCTTCTCGACAAGGTGGCCGGCGCGCTCGACAAGGAATGCCAGCACGTCAAACGCTTTCGGCGTCAACGGCACCGACATATCACCGCGCAGCAATTGCCGCTCGCCGATTTCCAACCGGAACGACTTGAATTGATAAGAAAGCTTCTCTTTGCCGTTCATTTCAGCCTCCGAGAAATTTAGGAGAAAACTAGGAACATTTTCCAAAGACATTTCACGCCTCCAACGATTATCTTGCTTCTCGAACACAAATATCGTCGGTTGCTCTTAATAGACGTGATTGTTTAGCGACTTTTGCCGACATTATACAGCAACCGGCGTCCAGAACAAACAAAAAAATCCTTGGAGGTCAAAATGAAACATTCAGCAGTAAAACTAACACTTATTCTTCCCATGATGCTTATAAGCATCGGATTTATTGAAATTAATGCCAAACAGCCTGCTGCGGGCGGGGCCGAGGATGTCATTCTTCAGTGGGATCGCGTCCTGGGACAAACACTGCAGGTTCCGAACATTCATCCGGGGAACATTCTTCCGGTACGCAGTTTTGCGATAATGCATCTGGCTATGTTCGATGCGGTTAATTCGATTGCCGGAAGTTATACGCCGTATTTGACGGATGTGCCTGGTTCGAAAAACGCTTCACTCGAAGCTGCAGCCGCGCAAGCAGCGCATGATGTTTTAACGGCTCTATATCCAGACCAACAAGCAGCCTTTGATGCGGAATTAGCGCAGTCGCTGGCGGGTATTCCGGCTAATCGAGCGCGTCAAGGCACGAAGGTCGGAAGAATTGCTGCCCAACGAATTTTGGCAAATCGGGCCAATGACGGTTGGAGCGCGCCGTGGACACCTTATATTTTAGCGCCTGATCCAGGCAATTGGCAGGAACTGTTCGTGGGGCCGTATCCGGGCTTCGCCGTATTCACACATTTTCCGGGCGTAACGCCATTTGCTATGACCAGTGCAACACAATTTCTGCCCGCTCAGCCGCCGGCTTTGTCGAGCACGGATTATGCTGCAAGTCTGAACGAAGTTAAGGAACTCGGTTCTGCCGGCAGCGCTTCACGCACCGCCGATCAAACTTTAACCGCATTTTTATGGGCGATTCCACCGGTGAGTGATGCATTGATGTTTGGCGTCGCCCGCTCGACCGCCATCGGCCGCAACAATTCGACCGTGCAAAATGCCCGGCTTTTTGCTCTTGTTTACATGTCATTTCACGACGCTTTGCAAACGACATTTACGAGTCAATATGAATACGGCTTGTGGCGGCCCGTTTCTGCGATCCGACGCGCCGGCGAAGACCACAATCCCGACACCATACCTGATGCCGCCTGGGAATCCCTGCTCGGCCCGTTCGGGACGCCTCCGCATCCATCCTATGCTTCGAACGCTTCGTCCGCCAGCTCATCTTTGGCAACGACTCTGGCGCTATTTTATGGGCGCGACGATGTTCAATTCCAGATCGACCACGGTCCAAACGGTCTTCGAAATTACGCCGGCTTTTCAGCTTTAACAAATGAAATTGCCCGAAGCCGTGTCTACGGCGGAGTACATTTTCCGTTTGACACGGCTGCCGGGCAATCTGCCGGCCGGAGCGTTGCGAATTATGTATTTCTTAATTATCTGACGCCGCGCAGCCGGGGTAAGTGACGTCCCTGACCGGCCGACGCCGCATGTGTTTGTTTATTAAACTTGGACAGCCGCAAAAAGGGCACAAGAGCGCAAAGGAAGATTTCAACCCTTGCGCTCTTGTGCCTTTCTGCGGCAATTATCTTAACGGACTTTGATTGTGATAGATTGAATGGATTCACATATGGATCCGCTGGCTAATAAGATCAGGCCTCAAACTATTGATGAATTCGTCGGGCAGGAGCATCTCGTCGGGCCGGGAAAGCCTCTTCGTCTAGCGATTGAGCAGGGACATGTGTTTTCGTTTGTGCTGTGGGGCACGCCGGGAACGGGGAAAACAACACTCGCGAGGATTTACGCACACGCGGTTCAGGCTGATATTTACGAGCTTTCCGCTGTTTCGGCCGGAAAGGACGACATCCGCAAGATTTTGACTAAGCCTGCCGAAAGCGGGCGTCCGAAGGTTTTGTTTCTGGACGAGATTCACCGGTTCAATAAAGCCCAACAGGATTTCCTCCTGCCGTACGTCGAAAGCGGCGAGATTGTTCTGATCGGAGCAACGACCGAAAATCCTAGCTTCGAGATAATTCCGGCGCTTTTATCACGCCTGCGCGTATTCGTTCTCGATGAATTTACCGAAGCCGAGATGGCCGCTATCATTGCCCGCACGGGTTTTGAACTCGACAAGGAATCCGAAGCGTGGCTTATAGAAATGGCAAACGGCGATGCACGGCAGGCGATCACGATGATCGAAAACACAGAACGCCTGTATAACAAGATCACGCTCGAAACTTTGAAGGAAACGCTGCAATCCAAGTTTCTTCGATACGACAAAAAGGGCGAGGAGCATTATAACGTCATCAGTGCGTTTATCAAATCGATGCGTGCCAGCCAGCCGGACGCGGCCCTTTATTATCTGGCGAGAATGATCGAATCCGGTGAGGACCCGAAATTTATAGCCCGGAGAATGGTAATATTCGCGTCCGAAGATATAGGCCTCGCGCAGCCGACCGCCTTGGTCGTCGCAAATGCCGTGTTTCGCGCGGTCGAAATTATTGGCCTGCCGGAATGCGTTCTGAACCTCGCACACGGCGTCGCGTATCTGGCAAACGCCGCAAAAGACCGAGGTGCCTGCGACGCAATCGGGGACGCGATGTCGGACGCAAAGAAATTCGGCAATCTACCCGTTCCAATGATTATACGGAATGCTCCTACCAAACTGATGAAAGGCCTCGGCTATGGAAAAGGCTATAAAAAGTATACTAATGAAGACTTGCTGCCGGAAAAACTGAAAGGCAAGAAATATCTCAAGACAAGTAACCAGGAAGACATATGATTAAGAACCGAACAATCGCTTCACTTGCCCTTTTACTAATATCCTTTACCGCATCAGCTCAATCTGCTAAGGATTTTGTATCGACGCGGGAAATGGATCGGATCAACTGGATGGAATTTAAGGAAACCGTGCCGTCAAAAACTAACACGGTCATCCTGCCGACCGGAACGCTCGAACCGCACGGTGTAATAAACAACGGTGCCGACAATACCGCTCCTACGGCGATGGCGAAAACAATCGCGCAACGCGTGAATGCGATGATTGCACCGACGCTTCCATATGGAATGACCGGTTCGATGGAAAGTTATCCGGGTGCGTTTCAGATCACCGAATCGGCTTATCGCCCCTTCATAAAACAGGTTCTCGAAGGCCTCGCCAAGAACGGTTTCAGGAATATTATCATCCTTAATGGGCATGGCGGCGGGCAAACGGCTGTTCTCCAAGCTGTGGCCGCCGAGATTGCGTCGGAGAAAAAAGTACGAACGCTTGTTATCAATTGGTGGTCGTTTGCGTCTGATGAAACCAAAGAAGTATTTGGCGAAGACGGTGGACACGCGGGTTTGAACGAGACGGCCTTTATCCAGGCGATCGACCCTACGCTTGTTCATCCTGAAAGATATAAGAAAGAACTCGCGACCGCTTATCCCGCACCGGGAACCTGGTCGGCTGTTCCCTTCCCTTCCTCAATCGGTCTGTACCAAAAAGGTCAGGGATATCCGAAGTTCGATCAGAGAAAAGCCGACGAATATTACAAGAAGGTAACGGATAAGGTCGCCAGCTTCGTCAACGAAATAATTCGAAAATGGGACATGGCCGGATTGTAAATTGGGCGGATTTTCTGAGCGTCCAGCCCAAAATCCAAATTCCCAATTTGAATAACACGCTTAAATATTTGCCGCTTTTCCGCTCATTTTAACGCTTCCAATAATTCTTGATTTTCAAATCCAACATCGGAAACGCGACATATTCCACATTTCGCCCTGATTCGCGGAGTTTCAAAACCATCGGAATGGCTGCATCGGCATTTCGCGTGTGAACGATAATAGTGGCGGCACGCTGCAGTTCCCGCCGCTCGTCCAGCCATTCGGCAATTGCATATCCGGTATTAGCAAAATCGCCGTGGTCGTTCGATTCGTAATGGAGCGGCAGAAGATCGTGATCCAGGAAAATAGCATCATAAGTATTTTCGGCTAGAATTTCTTTAGCCTCGTCGACCGTTTCTGCAATATCGAGATCGTCGCCGTCAAACCGTTTTTCAAACCAGCGGTGCCGCCGGCGGTCGTCGTCAAGGAGAAACACCGAGATCGGCGTGCGTTCGGCCTTGAGGTCAGCCAGGCCGAGCCTTATCATTAAACTTCGGAGCATACTCATAAATGTAAAACTTTAATCGCGATGAAATTCGAATATAGCATATGGCCATAATCGACGGAATTCAGTCGGGGTTAAATTTCGATAGTATATTTCGAAATTCATTTTGCTAATTTTTTTTTGGAATAACTGATAGCTGAAAATAGTCTTTCACCGGCACAAATAAACAAACATTCGGCTTTAATTTTTGTTTTCATTTATTGAGCCCGCTTAATTGGAAATCAAAATTCCGGGTGATATAATCCAAACCACATAATTGCTTGCCATCCTTTAAATTTCCCTACTAATCCGAAGACTAAGGAGGTTTTTATGATCGATCATATTGAGGTTGGATCTTTGGTTTCGGATTTCAGGAGATTTATTAAGTAGTTAGGTGAGTCTTATGAACAATGAACGAATGAATTTCTCGAATGTTTGTTTAGCAACTATTGTATTCTTAATGTCGTTATGCCTTTCAGGTTATTCACAGGTCAAGAATGATACGCCCAAGCCCGTGCGACCGTCTAGTTGTGAACACATCACAATACTTTTGGATGATTCAATTCAACGTGTTCAGAAATTGGATGACGCGCATTCTACATTAATAGTAATTTTTCGATTGGGTAGACGGGAGAAAAATATTTCTCTGAATTCTAGCAGGATGGCGTTGATTAAGTACTCGATTGAGCGGCGGCGAGCTCTGGAACGTTTCGTCCTCGCAATTTCCCCTGACCGCTCGGACGGGTTGGGCAGAGCGGAAATCTATATCGGAGGCAGACAAATTTACTCCTTGTACTTTGGTGCCAACATGAAGCAGTGCGAAGCCTGAGAATAGTGGCCCGATTTTATGCCGAAAGAAAATGTCAAAACACATAAACTGAGCGCAGTTCCCGACGCGTTTAAACATAGGGATTTCGAAGAACTTGAATCCGATACGGACGTTTGTCCGCTGTGTTTTGGGTCTGGTATGGAAGTTGTGGCCGGTAAAGGGGCGAGGCTATGTTCGTGCCGTAAACGGGATGCCCATTCCGGGCTTTTGGAAAAAGCCCGCCTGCCGAAACGCTATGTCGAATGTCATTTTCACAATTTTAAGCCGTTAAATCCTTCGCAGGAACGGGCGTTCCGTTACGCGTCCCGTTTGACTATGGAGTATCCGGCGGTCGAACGCGGGCTGCTGTTGATGGGAACAGTCGGCGTCGGAAAAACTCATCTGGCGGTTTCTATATTAAAGGGGTTGACGGAACGCGGATTTTCTTGTCTTTTTTATGAGTTCGGCTCGCTTCTAAAAGAAATCCAGGGATCATACAATAACAACACACAGTCTTCCGAGCTTGGCGTTCTCGCTCCCGTCTTTAACGCGGACATAATGGTTCTGGACGAAGTCGGAGCTTCAAAGCCGACCGACTGGGTCCGCGATACGATGACTCATATCATCAACACCCGTTACAACGACAAAAAGCTGACGATTTTTACAACGAATTACGCCGACGAACGGCGGAATGAACGCGAAGAGACGCTCGAAGACCGCATAGGAGCACGACTACGCTCACGCGTGTACGAAATGTGTAAGACTGTAATGATGAACGGCGAGGATTACCGCAGGAATTATGACAAGCCTTCGGTAGAAGCGAAAAAACGATAGTAAAGTAAGGCCGTGTAGACATTAATTTCAGCCTCGCCTGCGAGGCTTCCCGAAGGGCAAATAGCCAAGTCGTTTACGGGCGCGAAGAAACAGGACGTTAATGTATTCAAGCAGCACCGTTGTTTTGCCCGATATGATTTTTGACTGACGCTGAAATCGTCTGAGCAAAAAGCAAATTTTCGTTTTCTCTTAGATCCGAAATTACGAAAACATTATATTTGCCGCTCTCGAAACAGGCAACCCGAAAATCCTCCGCTGTTTTACAAGAAACTGCTTCAGTATGAGCTGAGACGTCGCCTTCTTCACGCTTTGTCAAAAGAACCGACACCACTTTTTCCCGGTATTGAACAACAACATGCGAAAAGTGCCTGCCGCTGATTATGCAGAAGTGGGCCATCACAAACTTTGCGTCATTGCCAAAAGTTTCCCGCAGTGGCCCGATGACAGCGGGGCCGAGACTGTCGTCAGCAGTCCCGAATAGCTTCGAAGCCTTTTCAAGCGATATCGGCTTCTCTTTAAGATCATGCGTTAATGCACAATGTTTGTGATCTTCGACAGCATCGTTCTGCGCTTCGACAAATGACGCTCTCTGAAACCAAAAAGTCTCCGGTGAAAGGGCATCCGACGAAACCGGCACTGATTGAACGACTTCGGCCGTTTGGAAGGCGTCTGAATTTCGCATCGTCAAACCGACGGCAAGAGCGATCAGAAGCACGGCGGCCGAGCCTGCAAATGCGGCTTTTACTACAAAAATGCTCCAATATTTGTCTTTGCCGAGTGCTTGTTCGCGCAAACCGCTTCTTAAAGTCGCGGCAAAACCGGCATTCATTTGACTGATCTGAGCATCTTTTACCGCAACTTGCAGCCGCTGCCGCAATTCGCGCAATGCGGCCAGATCATCCCGGCATTCAGGGCACGATTCCAGGTGCCGCAAAACATCATGGTTGGTTTCCACGAGCAGCTCATTGCTCAAATAAGAATCGGCGATATCTTTAAAATCTTTACAGTTCATAATTCCTCAGCCACTAAGCCCGCCTACATTTTTAAGACCGTAATTTCGTGCATAACCGGCAAGCTCCACCCTTAGAAGCTTGCGGCCGCGATGCAGCCGCGACATGACCGTGCCGGCCGGTACTTGCAGCAAGTCCGCGATTTCCCGATAAGAAAATTCTTCGACATCGGCCAGGATCACTATCTCCCTAAATGACGCCGGAATTTTTTCCAAAGCCGCCAAAACATCTTCATCGCGGACATTCTGTGGAATAGAAGGCTCGAATGCCACCGTTTTGGCTATCATTTCTTCCGTGTCTCCCACGATTTTCAATTTACCGAGTTTGCGAATCCGTTTTCCGTTCACGTTATACAGGATCTTTGTCATCCACGCCCGGCAGTTCGTACCGCGCTCGTACCGGTGAAACGAGCGCAAAGCCTCCGACATCGTTTCCTGCACCAGATCCTCGGCTTCGTCAGAGCCGCGGAGAAGCCACCGTGCTACCCGAAAAATGGCGGGCATGTGCGGAAGCGCCTCGTTTTCGAAGTCTTCCCAATTCTCCTTTTCTGTGCTTTGTCCAAAACCAAACATTCTGCCAATGCCTCGAACAATCCAACAAATCGGCCGGCAACTATTTTATACCCGAAATACCGAATAATATTTCTGAGGGTCCAAAATATTTTGTAAACAGCATATTTAAGCTATTAAAACCACTCGTCTGAAGATATACCGTTCCGGCTGTAAACCGTGTGAGCTATTTCCCGCGCAAACGATGCCCTTTTATTTCTCAAGGAGATTAACATGCATTTCCCAAGTCTCGCCTTTCTGACAATTTCGTATATTGTTTTGGAATCAAAACCTTTCCCTTTAAATCCGTTCTAATTTTCACCTGAGCAAAATCCTTTCAGTACAAAACCTTTTTTTTCCAATATTTACTCTATATCTAAAGCTCTCCGACGCACTATAAATGCCTATGAAAAATTTTGTTGAACTTTTTTTAACAAAACTCTTCCATTTTTTGGAATAATCGGTATAATACGAATTGGCAGTCATCTCGCCTCTCGCTACACACCTAAAAAATATGCCCGCTACAAACGAACTTTTACAAGAAGGACGCTATCGCATCAAACAGGAATTCCCGCTAAACGGAAAAGGCTCGGTTTACGACGCCTACGACACAGTTCGTGATACGAACGTCGTAGTCAAAGAGATTCCGGTCAAGCTGAATAAAGTTACGACACCGTCTCAGCAGGAGATCCTAAAGATCGCATTTACCGAACAGGCGAAGATACTGACAGAGATCACGCATGATTCGCTTCTAAACGTTCACGATTATTTTTCCGAAATCGACCGGCAGTATGTTGTTATGGAATCGGTCGATGGGGATGATTTACGTGTTCTGATGGAACGAAACAAAAGTGCATTTCCTGTTTCGGATGTTTCTGCATGGGCGGATCAGCTTCTCGATGCCCTCAATTATTTGCATACATATAAAATACCGATCATTCACCGCAATATCAGGCCCGGGAATATAAAGCTTAACTCGCTCGGAATGATCAAACTTCTGGCTTTCGGGCTCGCCGACGGTTCGGAAATAAGCATAGACACAACAATCGGGGATGAAACATCCGGCGGCGGAACAATAAATTATTCGCCTCTCGAGCAAATCTGGGAAGGCCTCGATACCGCTTCTAGAAAAGTAATTACCAGCAAATATGACGAACGGTCCGAACGCATTCTCAAGGAACCTCTTGATGCCCGAAGCGATATTTACTCTCTCGGAGCAACACTTTATCATCTGGTTACGGCAAGGCAGCCTGTCGATGCGCTGGAACGGGTCATCGAAATTCTCGACGGCAAGCCCGATCCGCTTCCTTCCCCGGACAAGATAGATTCGAGAATTCCACCTGAAATTTCGGATGTTCTAATGAAGGCAATGGAAATAAAGCGTGAATACCGCTTTGATTCCGCCGCAATTATGCGTCAGGTCCTTCGTACCGCATTGGTAAGGTTTGCTGAACGCGAAGCCGATGAAAGCCGCGAACAGGAAGAAGCGGCGGAAATAATTAAACTTGCGGAAAAAACCCGAAAAGAGCAAGTTGTCGTGCCGTCCGGACAGAAAACTGTGGAAGCTGAACCGGAGCAGTTAAGCGAAATGGAGCAGATGAAACAGGAGCTGCATGAAGCCGAAGAACATGCCGTCGAGGCGGAAAAAAGGATTTTGGAAACACCGGCCACAGGCGGACTCCCCGTTGCGGCTTCCGATGCAGCTGAAGACGATTTGCTTGATATTTTAAGCACCATCGAAGAACGGATCGATGTTTTGCCCCTCGTCCAAGAAGATTTATCCGTGACACAGGCTGTGACGGAGGAATTTGTAGAAAGTGATTCATCCGAAAATATCCCCGCTAATTCGGCTGATGAAGCATTTATTGAAGTAACCGAATCGGAAGTGGAAGTTGACGAGCCTGAAGTACATGCATCGTTTGCTCCGTCGATTCCTGAAGCGGTCCAGCAGGCGGAGGTCGGTTCATATTCCTCAGCACTCTTCATCGATCAATCCACTGAACCGGAAAAAAGCAAGGGATTTCCGCTCAGTCTACCGGTTATCGCGATCGGCTTTGCAGTATTGTGCATTGCAGCGATCGGGATCTGGATGTTTACAGGATCGAGCCCGAGCGAGCCGGCAAAGACAATTTCCACCCAGTCAGGAGCAACAATCGAAACATCGACCGGCAGTCAATCAGCGGAGCTGCCAAATAATTTGGCTGTACCGGCCGATCAAAATGTCTCATCACAAGTCGCACCGGATTTAGTCGACACAACTTCTTCCATTCAACCTGTCACCCAAACCGCATCTTCCGCGCAGCCATCTAATGAAAAGGTCAAAAAACCTGCACCGACGCCCGCGAAAGCTCCGGCCCGGCCGAAGAAAACGGTTACCGCCGACGACCTAATTAACGACAACTAATCGATTAAAATTCAACAATCCCCGATCTCCAAGGAAAAAGCTATGAAACTCGCATCAAACCCCCGAACTAAACTCATGCCGTATTTCACCTCAATCAGTTTTTTTGCATCCATCGTGCTTTCGATGACTTTCGCAATGCAAGCGCAGCAGCCGCAATTGACACTGGCCGACCTTCTGATCGGCCTCCGGTCGAAAAAAGTCAATGTACCCGAACGGAACGCAATCTTGGCGGAAGCGGTCAAGCAGCGCGGTGTTACATTTACATTGTCGGTCGATATTGAAAAAGAACTGTCCGCGACCGGTGCAGCCAAAACTCTATTGGACGCAATTCGTGAAAAAGCAGAGCCTGTTAAGGTTTCTCCAGCGCCTCCTCCGGTTGCTGCGGCAACTCCCGTTCCGACGCCGACTCCGCCCGATGCTTTGTTTTATCAGCGGAGAGCGGAAGTGAGTTTGGGAAAAGGCGAATTTACGCTTGCTCTCGCGGATTACAACAAGGCTGTCGAGCTCAAAGCTGACGATGCCGTCGCTTTCCTCAACCGCGGAAAGGTACATTACAATCTAAAATCTTTTGACAAGGCAGTTTCTGATTACGACAAGTCGATCGAGCTTAATCCGAAGGGATCCGTGGCTTACTTTAATCGCGGAGTTTTATACGAGAAGATGGGAAATGCGCAGAAAGCCATTGTCGATTACCAAAGAGCTGTCGACCTCGATGCAGCCAACGAAACGGCCAAATCCAATTTAAAAAGGCTCCGTGACGAAGAATTGGCGAAAGCTGTCGTGAAAACAACGCCGCCCGTCGCTTTGCCGGCGCCTGAACCGGCAAAAGCACCCGAATCGATTAACATGGGAAATTTAGGTGCCGCCAGTGCGGTCAGAATGGTGACACCGGTTTATTCTCCCATTGCTCATAGATCGAATATCGAAGGGCGCGTAACGGTTGAAGTAGAGCTTAATGAGAAAGGCGAAGTGGTTTCCGCAAAAGCAGTTTCGGGCCATCAGCTGCTGCGCGGCTCCGCCGAAGACGCTGCCCGCAAATCGAAATTCAAACCCGCAATGTTCGGTACACAGGCAATTAAAGGTACCGGCTCTATAACCTATAACTTCAGCATCAAACCAGTTAAATAAAAATCCATTTTATTATGGATTCAATTCATTGGAAACACCGATAGCACCTGTTTTGACGGGTGCTATTTTAATAAGCACCGACGACCCTATTCGATTTCAGCCCGCCGGCTTCCTGAGCGATCTTTACGCCGACGCTGGCTCCGATCCTCGTGGCTCCGGCTTCGAACATTGCCCTGGCGTCGTCAATTCCCTTCACGCCGCCCGAGGCTTTGACGCCGAGGGAGCTTCCCACCGTTCGGCGCATTAGGGCTATGTCCTCAACGGTAGCTCCACCTTTTGAAAAACCGGTTGAGGTTTTTACAAAATCCGCACCCGCATTTTTTGATGCGATGCACGCACGAATTTTTTCATCATCGGTTAATAACGCGGTTTCGATTATAACCTTGCATAATACGCCATTTTCGTGGGCTGCTTCTGCTACCGCCCTAATATCGTCTTCGACGGCGCAAACATCGCCCGATTTCAAAGCTCCGATATTTATGACCATATCGACCTCACGGGCACCGTTAAAAATTGCCCGCCTCGCTTCGTATGCTTTTACGTCCGACAAAGTCGCGCCGAGCGGAAAACCAATCACCGTGCATACCGGGACGCCGCTTCCCTTTAGAAATTCAGAGGCCTTTTTCACCCAACCGGGATTCACACAAACCGATGCGAAACCGAACTGAGCGGCTTCCTCACAAAGTTTTCTAATATCAGCCTCGCTTGCCTCAGGTTTAAGAAGAGTGTGATCGATCAGGCTTGCCCAGTCGCGTGCAGTGGAAGTATCGCCTAAAACACTTCCGATGCGCGAAGCTCCGGCGTCCACGATCCGCTGCACATCGGCGCTGCAAAACGTCGGCGACTGGTCGTAACCGCCGAGTTTTTCAAGAACGAGATCGGTGATCTGTTCTACAAGCTGTTCGTAATTACCATTCTGATGCATACGCTTTTCAATAATAGAATATACTTATGTGTATCATGAAGTAGAAAGGCTTAAATCTCATTTGTATGCTTTGTGAAAAACTTTGTGTACTTTGTGTAAAAAAAGGTTGACACTGAGTTCACGAAGCGAAGACACAGAGAACACAAAGAAGCTTCTTTTCAAATCGAATTTAAACTGGCATATAATATCACCTGCTATACTGCTTTTCTATATTGTCGATTTTATTCACACGTTTCCTGTGGCGGTCTTCGCTCAGATCGGTTGTCAAAAACGACTCGACGATCTCTTTGATTTCTTCAAAGGAATTTTGCCCGCTTCCCAAAGTAAGAACGTTCGCGCCGTTGTGCTCACGCGCGTTTTTTGCCAGCGCAACTGAATAACAGGCCGCTGCACGAACATTCGGAACTTTGTTTGCCGCCATCGCACTGCCGATTCCCGCTCCGTCGATAATAATTCCGATGTCGTTTTGATTGTCACCGACGGCTTTCGCTACGGCGTGGGCGAAATCGGGATAATCGACCGCATCCGATGAGTTCGTTCCCAAATCCCGGACTTTCAAACCCAACCCTTCTAGATACGGCTTTAATTGCTCTTTGATCGGGAAGCCGCCATGGTCTGCGCCTATCGCCACTGTTTGCACCTTGATTGAAGCGACGCGCGGCTGCTTTTTGACAAGCTCGATCTGCTTTTCGCCGATAATGTCCTGCGCGAGCGGCGTGAATTTTGCATTGTCGGCCACTCGAAGTCTGGCCCCCGGCTCGAGTCCGCGAAGATCGTCTTCGGTGATCAGGGATTTCGCTGACTCGTCGCGGTCGAATTCCCTGTTCACCTTGTCCTGCATCGAGTTGACTACGACATGCTGCGGTAGATTTTTCGCCGGTTCTTCTATTTCGGGCGGCACATTTTTCAATACTTCCCGAACAAGTGCGCGAACGCGTTCACGGGTTTCGTTATCCTTGGACGACATAAATTCTAGAGTAGATCGATTCTGATTCGGCAACTTGTAAATTGTCGGTTGTTTGAATAGTATTTCTAAAAATCCGTTCGATCAACCCTAAAAACATATGTCAGCCGAATCCAAGCAAATCGAAGCAACCGAATTCACAAATCCGAATTTCGAAGTCTTGTATAACCGGGAACAAATACAAACACGAATTCAGGAAATAGGCGCCCGCATCACAGGGGAATACGGGGGCAAGGAGCTTGTTCTGGTTAGTGTGTTGAAAGGCTCTTGCATTTTCCTCGCCGATCTTATGCGTTCGATCGACCTCAATCTGACCATAGATTTTATGGCCGTTTCGAGCTACAAAGACGGTACAAAATCTACCGGTGATGTGGAAATACTAAAAGATCTCAGCAATCCGATCCGCGGAAAGCACGTTATCGTCGTCGAAGACATAGTCGATACCGGCTTAACGCTTTCGCGATTGCTTGAAATCTTGGATTCGCGCGGGGCAGCGTCGATAAAACTTGCTAGTTTCCTGGACAAGCCCGAGCCGCGTATAAAAACAGAGTTAAAGATTGACTACACAGGCTTTGTCGTACCCAACAAATTTGTTGTCGGATATGGCCTTGACGCCGCGGGACGTTACAGAAACCTGCCTTTTATTGCTATTGTCAAGAACCTGGCCGAGCTTGTAGTCTGAAAAATGGTTATCATATTCACATCCAAAAAGAAGCGGGTGCAAGCAGCCCTTCCGGACTGTATATACTAAACGGGCCTTCGGAAAATTGACTTGTTCAGCCATTTATCAATTCAGCTCAAATAACCACAGGGACTGAACGGACTGCTTGCCGCTATTTTTCAAAAACTTAACCCACTAAATTGACCTTTCCGCTTCTTTTCAATATAATTTAGGTTTTTCGGCTTACGAGCATGATCTCGGTGCGCCGTAGGGAGATAATATAAAAATGAGTTACGCAATCATAAGGACAGGCGGCAAACAGTTCCCGGTTGAAACAGGCCAAACGCTTCGTGTACCGACTATCGGCGAGAAAGAAGGAAAAAAAGTTGATATTGAAGCGCTTATCACCGGCGAAGGCAAGGATGCCAAATTCGGCAGCGCGACCGTTTCGGCGACTGTGGTTAGTCACGGCAAGGGCGATAAAATAATCGTTTTTAAAAAGAAACGCCGCAAACAGTACAAACGTAAACAAGGCCACCGGCAGGGTTACACGGAAATTAAGATAGAAAAGATTTAAAGGAGATTTGCGATCGCCGATTTGAGATTTGCGATTGTGAGAAATTCTTAACAATCGCAAATCTAAAATTTACAAGCGAAAATGGTTTATGGCTCATAAAAAAGGTGTAGGTTCATCAAGAAACGGCCGCGATTCAAATGCGCAGCGGCTTGGATTAAAGAAATTCGGCGGGGAGAAGGTTCTTGGCGGCAACATTTTAGCGCGCCAGCGCGGCACGAAATGGAAACCGGGCAAAAACGTTGGCCGCGGAAAAGACGATACCTTGTTTTCGTTGATAGAAGGATTTGTAAAATTTGAGAACAAAGGTCAAAAAGGTAAATTTATCAGTGTCTATGCCGAGCGGACCGTCGAACCGGAAGTTGTTTAGGGTTTACGCACGAAGATCTATAGGCCGGTAGCTTCCTTGTACAGCCGTGGCAGGTAGCTTAACGTCAACGCATTGGCACCGGAGGATAAAAATGAAGATGCATTTGTTGCTTGCGATCCTGATCGCATTATCGATTCCCACAATGGGGCAAGAACTGTTGATGCGGGTCCTACCCGATGCCCTCGAATGGAAGGACAATCCGGCTTTTCCTAAGGGCGTGAAGATCGCCACAGTAATGGGCGACCCGACAAAGACTGGGGACGTGGTGGTCTTACGAATCAAGTTCCCCGCTAACTTTCAAATGCCGCCGCATACTCACCCGTATTCTGAAGTTGTTACTGTTATAAGCGGCAACGTCGGTAGTAGCCATGGGGAGAAGTTTAAGAAAAGAGGCGGTATGATGAAACCCGGTTCCTTATGGGTTTATCCCGCAAAACATGCGCATTTCGCTTGGACCGAGAACGAAGAGGCGATTCTTCAAGTCCAATTTGTCGGCCCCGGGGGCATCGACTACATCAACCCCGCCCACGATCCGCGCAAGAACAAGAAATAGCCAAGACTCGTACTCCTGTCGATGCAACAGTTGGCCAAGCTTGGCTTGGCGATCGCGCGTAAGAACGCTATGGCACGCGGTTGACAATCATTCATTCTGTGCGAGCCCCCCAGCCGTCTACGATAATCTGCCGAGTAGTTGGCAGACACTTTGACAGCTAACTGGGACTTGATTCTTAGGGGTTGTGGCTTTCATCCGCAAGACAGGAATGACTTACGACAATTCCTTGTTTATGCCGGGCAAAAACGTGGGCCGTGGAAAAGACGATACTTTGTTTCTCTGATAGAAGGCTTTGTAAAATTCGAGAACAAAGGGCAGAAAGGAAAATTCATAAGCGTTTATGCTTTGGGTGCGACCGAACTCGAATTAAAGGCTGTATAAAAACTGCTATAATGGTTTACTGAACGCACATTTCTTTCTAGAATATGCGTTTTTTTCTATTTGAAGTCGTTAATTTCAAGTATTTTAAGAAATGAAAAAAAAATAATTTACTATCTTTCGAATCGATTTATAAGCCTATCTAACTTCCTGGAAAAAATTTTAAATCCATAAACTCCGTCCTTAAATTGGTTGCTGTGTTTTCCACAAATTATCCACAACAGTTTAATTTTTTTTTCCACAATTTTTCCACAGGGCATTGATAAAATAAGGGTGAAAGTTAAAGTATTTTATACTTGACATGGAAAATAAAGAGTTGCAGAATGTATTCACAGTCGAGATTGCTTAAGGGCATTTTGACCGGCACCGGAAGGTGGAACGGATGCGGTGACGCAATCGTTCGGAGACAGATGGAGCGGAATTCCGCTGTCTCAAACGTCCGAAGCCGAAGCCGAAAGGCTTGCTGGAAGTGTCGCAAGACATCTTCGAAGTTACTCGGATAAAAACGAGTAACGCCCTTTGGAAATGATCATCCAAAAGGTGCTACGCCGCTCACGTCTTCGGACGTTGAGCCTCGTTGCCGGGCACGTAACCGGCGGTGGAGGAAAAGCCACCCAACAAAAACCTAACGGCACCATGAGCCTTCGTGCTCAAACATAATGTTTATTAATTTATTCATTCTGGGTGTTGGCCGGAAACGGACTCTCCGCAGAGCCTTTTCGGAATACAAAATCGGCGGTTCACACGTGTACATGCGAGAATCGCCACCCTTTTTGAGCACTTGTGCTCATTAAGAAAGCAAGAGCGTCGTTTCAAGAAATTGAAGCGGCGCTCTTGTCTTTTGTTCTGAATTCAAACTTCAGTTTGCTTCTTTCTCCGAACGGCTCGCCCCATTAACGGTTTGCTAATCCAAAATCTAAAATCTAAAATCTAAAAATCGAAAATGTTTATCGATCGTGTAAAAATCAAAGTTAAGGCCGGCGACGGCGGAAACGGCGTTACAGCGTTTCGCCGCGAGAAGTTTATTCCGCGCGGCGGCCCGAGCGGCGGCGACGGCGGCGTGGGCGGAAGCGTGTGGATGGAGTCGGACGAAGGGTTGAATACGCTGCTGCACCTGCGTTTTAATCCGGAGCACAAAGCCGAGCGCGGCAGACACGGCGAAGGATCGAACAGATTTGGTAAAGACGGCGCGGATTCGACGGTAAAAGTTCCTGTCGGAACGCAGGTATTTAACGCCGAAACGAATGAGCTTTTGTTTGATTTTACCGATTCGGGCCAGCGTTTCCTTTTGGCGAAAGGCGGGAAAGGCGGCTGGGGCAATTCACATTTTGCAACGCCGACGCGCCGTGCTCCGAAATTTCATTATACGGGGCGGCCGGGTCAGGAAAAAGAGCTTCAACTTGAGCTGAAACTGATTGCCGATGTCGGGCTTGTGGGTTTTCCGAATGCCGGCAAATCCACTCTTATCTCCGTCATTTCCGCCGCGAAACCTAAAATTGCAGATTATCCATTTACGACGCTCGAACCGAATCTCGGCGTAGTGGATCTAGGCGATTTTCGCACGTTCGTCGTCGCAGACATTCCCGGTTTGATCGAAGGCGCCTCTGAAGGCGCTGGACTTGGAGATAGATTCCTGCGGCACGTCGAACGGACTAAACTCATGCTGCATTTGGTTGACGTGTCGTCGCTGTCGGGGCGTGATCCGGTCGAAGACTATGAAATTATCAATCGTGAGCTCGCAAACTACAACATCGATCTGGCAGAGCGTCCACAAATAGTAGTGGCTACGAAAATCGACGCTTTGGATGAACCGGAAAGACTCGAGAAATTGCGTGAGCGTGCCGAGAAAGACGGGAAGGATTTTCTTGAGATTTCTTCGGTTGCCAATAAAGGCCTGAAGGAACTAGTATCCGCGACAGCCAAAATGCTGGATGCAGCGGCACATGAACGCCGGGAGATGGAGATTGTTTCTCAAAGCTAAATGAAAGACAAAGCTTTTCTGGCCAAAAAAAAAGCTTCTGCCTTAATTGCGCCGACTGGCCGCCGTGTCGCTTACTACGGCGGTTCGTTCGATCCGGTCCATCGCGGGCACATAACTATCGCATCGAAGCTGATCGAACTTTTTCTGCTCGACGAATTCGTTTTCATTCCCGCTTTTCGTGCCCCGCACAAAATCGATAAACACCCGACCGCCGCAATTCACCGGTTTGCGATGCTTTGTCTTGCAACAAAAGATTTAGCCGACGTAAAGGTTTCCGCAATGGAACTTCAGATGCCTGAAAAGCCATATACGTTTGAAACGCTCGGCCGGCTTAACGTGGATTTCCCGGATTCGGAAATATTTTTCGTGATGGGCGCCGATTCCTGGAATGACATCCGAGCCTGGCTTGAATGGGAAAAAGTTTTGCTTATGAGTAACCATATTGTCGTTACGCGGCCCGGTTTTGAAATTGAGTTTTCACATATCACCGACGAAATCCGGGAGAAAATTGTCGATCTGCGTAGTGGAGTTTCGATTTCCGGGTTTCCAATTTCGGATGGCAGGCAAAGCGTTTCTTCAAACTTGAAAACTAAACTGGAAGGGGATCGAATCTATATAACGGACGCGGTATGGTTGAACATATCGGCTCGTGAAATAAGGACGAAAGTGAAAATGGCGACGCCGGACTGGCGAAAAGATGTGCCGGACGAAGTTGCAAAATATATTGAAAAATATCAGATTTATAAGTAATGGAAGAAACACAGGAAAAATCGCTTCAACGCGAAGCGGTTAAAATCGACATTTCCCAAGCCGTAACGCCGTTTGCCGAACTCGACCCCGAGGTGCAGCTCGCTATCCGCTGCGCGGGTGACAAAAAGGCAGTAAATATAAAAGTGCTTGACTTGCGCGAGATCGCCAGCTTTACGGAATTTTTCATCATCGCCAGCGGAACAAACCAACGGCAGGTTCAGGCGATTTCCGACGAGATCAACGAACAATTAAAGAAACAGCTCAGTTCACGCGCCATCCGAATCGAAGGCTACGGCACAGGAGAATGGATTCTGCTGGATTACGGTGATTTTATCGTGCATATTTTCGACAAGGAAGCACGGGAATTTTATGATCTCGAACGCCTTTGGCTCGATGCCCGGAAAGTTGAAGTTCCAGAAGAAATATAGTGTTCAGTAAAATTAGGGGTTGTGAATTTGTCAGATCCGGGAACGGTAGATGACCGGGTTCTTAATCTTGCCGCCACCGGAACCACGTCGCTACCGCTCAGTGTTCTGACACGCTCCGCCAGCTCATTTTAGCTTTCCAGATTCTATCGCGGCATAAACAATGAAATTTAGTTTCGTCTGGATCGGGAAAACGAAGGACAAAAGTTGGATGGCGCTGCAGGAAGAATATCTGCGGCGTCTTTCACATTTTGTGAAATGTGAAATAGTCGAAATTAAGGATTCCGCTCCACACGAGACGAAGGAAATTGAAGGCGAACGAATTCTGAAAATATTGAATCAAAAGAGTTTCGTCTGCTTGTTGGACGTAAAAGGCCGTGCCCTTTCTTCTCCCGAAATGGCCCGTGAAATAGAAAAATGGCAGAATCGAGGGGAAAAGGAAATCACCTTCGTTATTGGTGGACCGGGCGGAGTATCGTCCACAATTAGCGAAAAAGTGGAATTTAGGTTATCTTTATCGTTTCTAACTTTTACACACGAGATGGCTCGTGTCGTAATGTTAGAACAACTTTATCGTGCATATACCATAATAAAGGGATTTCCATATCAGAAATGAGTAAAATGAATGATGTTAGAGAACGGCTCCTCACGGAACGGGATCTTCTTATTGAAAAGTTAAAGGGCAACGATCTTTCGGTCGACGATTCGGAAACGCCGGATCCTGTCGATCTGGCGGTTCGAAACTATTCGAAAAACGTAATGCTGGCAGTATCTGAAAATGAAAGCCGGCAGCTTGCTTTGGTTGACGAAGCGCTGCTTCGGGTTAAAGATGATGAATACGGCACGTGTCAAAACTGCGAAAAGGCAATAAATCCAAAGCGTTTAGCGGCCATTCCGTGGGCTCGGTATTGTTTGAACTGTCAGGAGCTTGTCGAACAGGGACTGCTTGATGAAGAATAACGAAATAAAAATTGCATAGAAAGCCGGAACTGCAGTCGCGTTCAAACTTTCATTTTTAGCCGGATTCTTAAATTCTTCTTGTTTCATTTTTCTTGCTTCTCTTTATTCTGTGGTTTCATCCTTCCCCTCTGATAGGACTTAAGATTGAATCAGGAATCCAGAATTTACCACGGAATAAGAAACATGAGAACAAAATAATAAATGGAGAATGATACTGGGAATCTTATTCGACTAATCAAAAATTATAAGTCAATAAAAACAAGCATATGCTTAATGCTGTCTCCGACTCACTTCTTTCCCTTTTTTACCCGCAAAATTGTCATATTTGTAAAAACAGTGTTGAAAACCGTGCTAACGGTGTTGCCTGTGAAGCCTGTTGGAAAAATACCCATATTTTCTCGGACAAGGACGTTATTTGCGGCAAATGCTGCGCTTTTCTACCCGAGTCCAAACATACGACTGAGGCATATTGCCGCCAATGCGATGAGCATGTTTATGATTCGGTACGAGCTGTCGGAGTTTATGAACTTGCTCTCGCCGCTTCGATCGTGCATCTTAAAACAACTCCTTTCGCGGTAGAAAAGCTGCGGTTCTTATTAAACAAAGCTTTTCTAGCATCTCCATTTCTCAATACGGATTTGATCGTTCCAGTGCCGCTTTCATCAAAGCGTCTACTTGAACGGGGATTTAATCAGGCCGGTCTGATAGCCGGTTCTTTGTCGAAATATACAGGTATCGCTCTTGATGAATACAGCCTTGTGCGAACGATACATACGCCGATGCACCGTGCAGCCATGGACAAAAAGGCCCGCGAAATGACGGTAAAGAATGCATTTGAAGTAAAGCGCCCAAAATTAATGGCAGGCCGTAACATCCTGTTGATCGATGATATTTTGACATCCGGCTCAACCGCCTCGCACTGCGCAAAAGCGCTCAAAAAAAGCGGCGCGTCGAAGGTAAATGTTCTTACCCTCGCCCGCGCCGCATAAATAGTCGGACCGCAGGCTCCCAGCCTGCTCTTATTTGATCCTACGGATGATCCCGATTCGGTACCGGAATATCCCCGGCAATTCCCCAACCGGATATTTGGATTATGCCGGTCGCACTGCCGATAACATACCAGGTTCCGTTTGAAGGGCGGAATACCGCGATGTCGTCTCTGCCGTCATTATCGTAATCCCCAACGACCGGTATGTCGCCCGTTATTCCCCACGACGATACCTGAAAGTTATTGCTCAGCCTGTGACGGATAAACCATTGCCCGGCCGCGGGCCTGAAAACAGCGAGATCGTTTTTACCGTCACCGTCGAAATCGCCCGGAGCCGGAACATCACCGCCTTGTCCATACTGAATGAACGAAATGCCGCGATTTGTGCTGTTCATCCAATACCAAGTGCTGTCTGACGGACGCCATACGGCAACATCGTTTTTTCCGTCGCCGTCGTAATCGCCAGGAACCGGAATGTCACCCGTGACACCCCACGGAATGTTCGTAGAACCAAGAGTTGATCTTTGTAAGTACCAGATGCCGTCTGACGGACGGAACAGCGCAAGATCGGCTTTGCTGTCGCCGTCATAATCTCCCGCTACAGGGATATCGCCTGAAACGCCGAAATTTACAGCAGTAAAAGTTGCATCGCGGCTTCTCAAAACATACCAGTTGCCGTCGCTCGGCCGGAAAACCGCGAGATCGGTTCGTCGGTCGCCGTCGTAATCTTCGGCGGTGGGAATATCGTTATTCACGCCGAATTGTTGAATGCGTATGGCGCCGCTGGATCCATTTAAGATGTACCAGGTGCCGTTGCTCGGTCGGAATAGTGAAAAATCTGTTCTGAAATCGGCGTCGAAATCGGCGGACGCCTTCGCCGGGACGATTTTTTGAACATTGCCGCTGCCGAGCTGAGTTATATACAATTCGCCGTCTTCATCTTCGCCAAAAGAAGACAGGTCGAAGTTGCTTGTGTCCAAAAGCGGTGATTGTGAGCCGTTCCACATAAGAATCTCGCCCGTGCAGAAATCGCCATAGACGTAAGCACCGTCCGGCAATGTACCCAGCGTTCCACGATAGACATTACCGCCGGTTATGGAGCAGCGCTGGCTCGAACTGGCACTGCTGTATTGAAAAACAGGCGGAATGAAGTTCGCCGGAACGCACAGGGCCGGATCGAGATTCGTGCATTGCGTTCCTTCATAAACACGCCAGCCGTAATTACCGCCATTCGTTATTATGTCAACTTCTTCCAACGCGCTTTGCCCAACATCGCCGACCCA
>JACDAY010000028.1 GCA_013695195.1 Blastocatellia bacterium
GGAGATCACGATTAACGCCGACGACAAAATGAAATACGACCTCAACGCTTTCGAGGTCGCGCCGGGTCAAAAAATAACCGTCACGCTCAAGAACATCGGGACCTCCCCGAAAATCTCGATGGGCCACAACTTCATCGTCCTGAAAGCAGGCGTGAATGGACTCACCTTCACGGAGGCGGGCTCGACTCATGCCAGCTCAGACTACATCGATCCGGCAAAAAAGACCGACGTCATCGCCCACACCAAGCTCCTCGGCCCGGGGGAGAGCGACACCATTACGTTCACCGCGCCTTTTGTGAAAGGCACCTACGAATACGTCTGCTCCTTCCCCGGTCATTATGGCGGCGGAATGAAAGGCGTCATGACGGTGCAGGATCCAGCCGCCGAACCTCAAAAATAAACATCCATGAAATCCATCTACCTCATCGCAGCAGCCAGCCTCGCCGCCGTCGCACTTGTCGGCTGCGACCAAAAAGCCAGCACCGCCAAAAACGAGCGTGCGCGAAACGCAGAAGCCTCCTACGTCGCGCCGGGCGAGAAGGATGAATATTACCTCTTCTATTCCGGCGGACATTCCGGACAGGTCTTCGTCGCCGGTATCCCGTCGATGCGGCACATCTCGACCATTCCCGTCTTCGCGCCCTACCCGGGCGCCGGCTACGGATTCGATGTCGAATCGAAAAAACTGCTGGGCGATTACACCTGGGGCGACGTGCATCACCCGGGTCTCTCGCAAACCGGCAGCGAATACGACGGGCGCTGGCTCTTCGTCAATGACAACGCCAACAATCGCGTCGCGCGGATCGATCTGCGCGATTTCAAAACGAAGGAAATCCTCGGCCCGATCCCGAACTCAATGGGCAATCACGGGTCGTCGTTCGTCACCGAGAACACGGAATACATCCTGGTGGCGACGCGCTTCTCGGTGCCGCTCCCGAAAGGGCGCGTAGCCGATCCGAATGATTACGCCACGCAATTCAACGGCATGGTCAGCGGAATCAAAGTCGATCCGGCGAGCGGGAAAATGTCGGTCGGCTGGCAAATCCTGACTCCACCGTTCGATTGGGATCTCGGTTCGACTGGGAAAGGCCCGAGCAGCGGCTGGGCTTTCTGGACTTCCTACAATACCGAAATGGCGCACACCCAACTGGAAGCCAATGCCTCGCAGAAAGATCGCGACCTCGCCGCAGTGGTAAATTGGCGCGCCGCCGAGAAGGCGGTGGCCGACGGACTTGCCACCATGATGGACGGCGTGCCGGTGATCGATCCGGTAAAAGCGCCGGGCGTGCTCTACTTCGTCGGAATCGCGAAATCGCCGCACGGCATGGATGTCGATCCCACCGGCAAATGGATCGTCGCGGGCGGGAAATTGCAGCCGACCACAACCGTCCTGAACTTCGAGAAAATCCAGAACGCGATCACGCAAAAGGATTTCGACGGCGACTTCAAAGGCATCCCGATTTTAAAACACGAGAGCGTGGTGGAAGGCGAAGTGCCGGTCGGTCTCGGGCCCTTGCACACGCAATACGACGGCCTCGGCAACGCTTACACCTCGCTCTTCATCGATTCGCAGGTGGCGAAATGGAAAATGCCACCGTGGAGCGAAGACGAGCGCAAAGATCTCTCGAAAGTCGTGCTCGATAAAATCCCGGTGCACTACAGCATCGGCCACCTCGTCGTGGCCGGCAGCGACACGAAAAAGCCCTACGGGAAATGGCTCGTGGCGATGAACAAGCTCTCGAAAGGCCGGCACCTTAACGTTGGCCCTTCGCAACCGGAGGACAGCCAGCTCATCGACATCGCCGGCGCGAAAATGAAAATGATCGCCGAGGCGTTCGCCGAACCGGAGCCGCACTTCGCGCAAATCCTGAAGGCGGACAAGATCACGCCGATCGAAGTTTATCCGAAAGAGGAAAACAAGAATCCGAACGCGATTTGGGAAGCGAGCCAGGCCGGCCAGACGCGCAATGGGACCGAAGTGGTCGCGAAGATGATCGCCATCCGCAGCCGTTTTGTTCCCGACCGGCTCGATGCCCAGGTAGGTGACACGCTTACCGTGCACGTGACCAACACGGAGCAATCCACCGATATGATTCACGGCCTCGGCTTGGTGGAGAACAATCTCAATATCACGATCGATCCGGGCGAGACGCGCACCTTCCAGGTGAAGCTGACCAAGCCGGGCGTCTTCCCGTTCTACTGCACGAACTTCTGCTCCGCCCTCCACCAGGAGATGCAGGGCTATCTCGTAGTGCAGGAAGCCGGCGCCGCGCCTCCTCCCACCGCGTCCACGACCTCGACCGGCGGCAACAATTAGGATGCAGATGCGCCCGGGCGCGGCCGCGG
>JACDAY010000068.1 GCA_013695195.1 Blastocatellia bacterium
GTTTCGCCCTCACGTCCATTGATTTGTTGTGCCGTCCGTCATTTCAAAGAAAGACTTTCCAAAATTAAACTTACATCTTTAGTTTCAACTGTGCGTTCTTCTGCCGCGCAAGTATAAGTTACGAACAGAAGTAAAGAGCCGCTCCGCAACCACAGCTTACGCCAAAAACTTTCACCTGCAAAATAAGAAGTTTCAAGTCCGACAAACTCACCGAAACTAACGCTGTTTAGGCTTGCGCCTTCGATAAGTTCATCTTCGGCAAAATCAAGTAAATCTTCTTCTGTCACGATTTCGTCATCACGGCGATAAGCACTAATTTGCAATGCGCCAATGCCACGCTCCGACGTAAAAGTGGCGCAATCTTTGTCTTGCTCTGCTTCCCAATTATCAGGAAGTTCAACAGACCACCAAGCGGATTTGTATTTTCGTCGCATCACACAAGATAGCGGCACAACTAATGATTATATTCCAAATTCAGTATATAATACATCAACTTTGCAATTCGGCTAATAAGTTTACTTCCGAGTGAATATTAACTTTCAACCGTCAAATTGGGTAAAATCGAATCGAAAACGCAAGTTTCGACGCAATTTGTGAAAACACGGAACGAAACCACGGGTGCTGAACGGAGAGGATTTGTAAGTGTTGTGAGGGGTTATGGTACCGGAGGTCGGACTCGAACCGACATGGGCGTTAAGCCCGCTAGATTTTGAGTCTAGTGCGTATACCAATTTCGCCACTCCGGCCTGGAATTAGAAATGATAAGACTCTTGATGTGGAAGGTCAAGAACACGCAGTGGTTTTGAGAGGGCGTGCAGCCGGGCAAAATTTTTTCTCCCGTGAAAGAATACTTAAGTCTATACCTCGCTCAAAATCACGACTTCCACTCGCCTTTTTGCCTCATCCAAAAAAGCTTCGATATTTGTCTCAACTTTGTTTTCGGTCAACAGGCGATTGATCTCGGCACGGCTGGCGGCCAGCGTCGGGGCTTCCACGCCCGGATAGCGTTTCTTATAATCAGGGACGAACGTGTCGCGATAATATTTAGCTTCGTCATCGGATGTGTTGACAATGAAGGAACGGAAACGGAAATCGAGATACTTCTCGATCGCAACTCTTTGCGTCATCAACCGCTCGAAATTATCATCCCGCACAGAATCAAACCCAACCAATCTTAGCCTGCTTTCGAAAGCGGCGGTTGACGGGAAAAGATCTAAAACGCGCTTGATCTCTTTGTCGATCTCAATTTTCGTTGGCGAGGCGCGCGGAATCCGCTCGGCTTCCAGGGCGAAAATTCTCAGATCGATCAATTGCTGCAGCACGCGGTTGAGATCGTCTGAGCCGGCAGGAGCCAGCTGAGTACCGGGTTCGAGAGCAAGCTGCCAACGCAGATCGGAAAGGGTAATTAATTCAGTTTTCACGCCGTCGGTGATCGTTGCTACCGTCTTGTCGACCACTTCCTGACCCGTCAAATTATCCGCCCAAAAAAAGAAAACGGCCCCGAGCAGCATAAACCGGGAAACAGTCTGCAATTGTTGTAAAAAAACATCTTTCATATCGCTAGTATCGGATTTTTGCGTGAAATGCGGCCATAGTCAAATGAACAGGCTGGTGTTAAAACTATTGACAAAATAGTTAAAAACGGCTTTAATTCAAAAGGACGGTCATGCGCTTCCTCTTCTGCTGCATTTCACCATTCTCACCTCCATTAAGTAATTGCAAACCGGCCTCGAACTTTCATCCAAAAAATTTAGAATGTCATTTCCTTCTGCAGCAAAAAAATCAAGCAGATTAATGCCTCACACCGGCACGGCTACCGAAGCAACGCTCGAGTTGAGATTCATTTCCGACCTTGGAAGAAGCCTGCTTTTTATCGTTCATCCAAAAAAAGTGGCGAGCCGCGTGGCGGAAGCGATCCAAAACTGTGTTCAGGCCGAGGTCTGCGCATTTTTTGCCGAGCTAGAAAATATCGGCATAGTTAGCTGCTCTTTGGATGACAGCGGTGAAATGGAATTGAGAACTTTCGAAAAATTGAAGTTCGAAAAGTGGCTTGAGCTTCTGCCGCCGCAAATCGGTTATAAAGAGGAAAATGCTGAAGAGTTTTTACTGAGCGGAAAATCGCACAAGCTCGAATACGTCTCACCGCTGCACATCAACGGCTGTATCAAAGGCGCTATTGTTACAGGGTTTCGCGAAAAACGTGATTTTAACGAAGCGAAGGGAAGCCTGATCGATGCGGCAACTCAAATGGCGGCAATGAGCGTAAATCTTTCGGCGCATTACGAGGCCGCGATAAACAGCTCGATAAGCCGGGCAAAGGAAGAGCACCGCAAGTTTACCGAGGCGGTTTTGGATGCATTGCCGGTATCACTGTATGTTGTCGACAGAGATTATCGGATCGTTACCTGGAACCGCCATCGCGAAATTGGTGTTCAAGGAATTCCGCGCGATGCAGCGCTGGGACGAAATGTTTTTAATGTTCTTGAAAGATATCCGGTCGGTCGCGTCCGGCAGGAATTTGAGCGGGCATTTCGAACCGGAAAGATAGAGCGTATCGAGCAGCAGACTGCCGATGATGACGGCTCAACAAAACATTGGATGGTCAGCAAGGTTCCGATGAAAGACGCCGAAACCGGAGAAGTTACGCACGTAATAACCGTCGGCGAAGACGTAACGGCCCGCGTCGAAGCCATTCACGCCGTCGGCCGGGCGGAAAAGCTGGCAGCCGTAGGCCGCTTGGCCGCCGGCGTGGTCCACGAAATAAATAACCCTTTGGCAACGATTGCGGCCTGCGCCGAGGCTTTGGAGAAGCGTGTGGAAGAAGGCGCGTTCGGGCCGTCGGATGCAGCCGACGATCTGAGCGAATATCTCGGTTTAATAAAAAACGAAGCCTTCCGATGCAAATCGATCACGACCGGCCTGCTCGATTTCAGCCGCATACGGACCGGGCATCGGCATCCTCTCGAGATTTCTGAAATTCTCAAATCTTCCGCAAATCTGATCGCTCATCAGAAACGCGGCGACGATATCGATATCAAAATCGAAGCCGCTGACGATCTGCCGCTTTTGAATGCCGATGGCGGCCAGATCCAACAAGCGGTAATTGCGCTCGGTACAAATGCTATTGATGCAATGCCCGAAGGTGGAACGCTTACGCTACGCGCAATTGCTCATCCGAATCGAATGACGATCGAGGTCGAAGACACGGGCCTCGGCATTTCACAGGATGATCTTTCAAAAATTTTCGAGCCGTTTTTTACCACAAAAGAGATCGGCGAAGGCACGGGCCTGGGATTGGCGGTTTGTTACGGCATTATCACCGATCATGGCGGACGCCTCAGCGTTCGCTCAAATGTCGGGAAAGGAACGATCTTTACAATAACTCTTCCGATAAAGGCGGAAGGCTAGAGTCGAGAGTCTGGAGTCGAGAGTCGAGAGCTAAATCAAACTAATATACAAAATGGCAGGATTTAAAAAATTTGAAATGAAGCATCTCAGAAGCTCGTTATAGCCTCTCGAATCTCGACTCATCACTCTCGACTCCAAAAATTTTATGGCAAAATTACTCGTAGTTGACGATGAAAAAAACCTTCGACTTGTCGTGCAAAAGGAATTAAGCCGGCTTGAACATAAGGTTGAAACCGCCTCCGACGGCGAAGCCGCGTGGGAAGCTCTCGAAGCTCAGGATTTCGACGTTTTGCTGTGCGATATCAACATGCCGCGTCTCGACGGCATCGGTCTCCTGCGGCGGCTTCGCGAGAAAAGCCAAAATCCGCCGGAAGTTATTATGCTGACCGGCCAGGCGACGGTTGAAACGGCGATCGAAGCAATGAAGCTCGGCGCTTACGATTATCTGACAAAACCGTATAGATTTAACGAGCTTGCCGCTCTTGTTACGCAGGCGGCTGCAAAACAGGAGCTTAAGCTGGATAATCAGCGGCTTCGAGCCCAGCTCGAGCGCTCCACGAAAAATCTGCCCGAGATCGTCGCCGAATCGCCGCAAATGAAGGAGGTCCTGCGTCTCGTCCGCCGCGTTGCTCCGGCTGATACATCGGTTTTGATCACCGGAGAATCCGGCGTCGGCAAGGAATTGATCGCGCAGGCGATTCATCGCTTGAGCCCGCGATCTGAAAAGACGTTTATTGACCTGAATTGCGCGGCATTGCAGGACACGCTGTTGGAATCGGAATTGTTCGGACATGAGGCAGGCGCGTTTTCAGGGGCAAGAGCGCGCAAGCTAGGCCTTTTCGAACTGGCCCACGGCGGGACGTTATTTTTGGATGAGATAATGGAAATGCCCGCGCCGCTGCAATCGAAATTGCTGCGCGCGCTTGAAACGCGTTCCTTTTTCCGTGTCGGCGGCGTGAAGAAAGTCGAAGTTGACGTGCGGCTGGTCGCCGCTACGAATCGGGACACCGAACGGGCATTGGCCGAAGGCGTGTTTCGCGCCGATCTGATGTACCGCGTCAACAGCTTCGAGATAAATATTCCGCCACTGCGCGAACGCCGCGAAGATATCGAGCCGCTTGCGAAATATCTTCTGCAAAAGATCGCCGGAAACAAAGCGCCGGAAATTATGCCGCAGGCGCTCGAGGCTCTCCGTATGTTCGATTGGCGAGGCAATGTCCGCCAGCTTCGCAACTGTCTCGAACGCGCCGTTCTTCTTTCTGACAACGGCAAGATCGGCACAAAAGAGCTTCCGCCGGAAGTTGTTTATCGCATCGAAAAAGCAAATGTCTCAGTCAGTTACAGTGCCTCCCAGTCAAACGGCGTCAGTTCGTTTCAAAATGCTTCCCCGACCAATCTCCGCGACGCCGAACGCCAGCAAATACTCACCGCGCTGGAAAAAACCGGCTGGCACCGCGGCAAAACCGCCGAGCTCCTCGGCATTTCGCCATCAACGCTCTACCGGCGCCTGCGGGAATACGATCTGGAAGTAAGATAGTTCACATTTGCATTATTGCATACACATATGACGTGTCGATAAAAACCGAATTGCCCGCCAAATCTATCTATCCTCCAATTTTCCATGAGCATAAAAATCGTGTCGTTCTGCCAGATCGGGCGGACCTTCAATTTGGATTTGCGCTAATAGTTCCAGCGGGTGAATTGCTTCCTCTCCGCCATTAGTTTCAGCCGGCGGACTCTTTGACCGATAGCGCTCCGCTATCTCCTCCACCACCCCGAGAACTTCTTGCTGCGCCTTTGGAGGCAATTGGATGACCTTTTGATGAATTGTTTCTACCGTATTCATGTTTCCATTATAACCCACATTATGTTCCTTCTATAATTTTTCTCTCGTCCGGCGTGATGTCGTAGAGCTGATAGACGAGCGTGTCGATCTGCTGGTCCAAAGATTCGCAAAACCGTTCGTAGAATCGTTTATCGCTGTCGGTGCGGGCGTCGGCGAGCTTCTTTTTGCCATCGAGCATCTTTTCGACCAATTCAACCATTTTGTCGTGCGCCCCGACCATCTCGCTTTTTTCGATTTTAACCTCACGCTCGTACGGATTGCATGCATGTGATGATAAACATCCCAGCCCAGACATTCGAAAAATTTGTCAAGAAAATCCTGCCGCACCTCCGCTTCCAGATATTTTGGCGACAGATAAACAGCTTCGTTTTGCCGGAATCTTTCCGCGAGTAACTTTACCCGTGCGAGCGCGTCTTCAAAGGATTTGGGAATCATCGCCAATAATTTTCCCACAATGGAGATGAAATGAACAAAGTCGGCACGCGGCACATTTCCACTGATTATGACACGGCAATTTCGCAGACGAGCATTTCGATTTGCATTCTTGAGCCGGCTGTTCCGCCGCCGCCGAGGGAGGTTTTTATGGCGAGGTCGGTTTTTGCGATTTGGCGGATCGTGTTGACGAGTTTTTCTGTATCACTACGGCGGGCGGCGGCGAGGAATGCGTCCTGGCGATTGCCGTAAAGCTTGACGGCGGAGGCGATCTCGGTCCGGTCGGCGCCGTTTGTCATCATCTCTTTTGCCATCAGCAAGCGGCGGTAATTATAGGAAATAAGGCCGAGCAGGGCGAGCGGCTCGGCACCGTCGTCGAGAATCTTTTTCAAAACGCGTATCGCGTGAGCGCCTCGGCCTTCCATAAGATGATCGGTGAGATCGAAGTTTGAGATCTCGCGTGAGTTTGCGACAAGTGATTCTATCAATTCGGTCGTGATGAGCTTGCCGGGCAATGCGGCGGTAGAGAGCTTTTCGATCTCGTTTGTCAGTCGTCGCACATCGCTGCCTGCCAAAGCAACAAGCTGGCGGACGGTGCGCTGGTCGGCTTCGGAGCCGGCGTCTTTTATTTTGTTTTTAGCCCAATCGACCAGTTGCGCATCGTCCAACCTTGTGAATTCGACGGCCGTCGTGTGGGCTTTGAGCAGCTTAGAAATTTTGCGGGTGCCGTTAAGCTCGTCTGCGATGAAAATTACGACCGAGCTTTCGGCCGGACGCGCCAGATAGTCCATCAACATTTGCTCGTGCTCTTCTTTTACAGTGTCTTTTTGGCCGCTGGCGGTTACGCGGACGTCGGTAATCCGCACAACCCGTCGCGACGCCATCATCGGAAGCTGCTCGGCGGCGGAAAGAGCTGTCCTGATATTGTCTGAAATGCCGAGGCTGAATTCGGTTTCGTTAAAATCGCGAAAATCGTCGGGAGCAAAAGCGAAATCGGCGATGGTTTTTGCCGCGAGATCGCGCAGATACGTCTCGGGGCCGAAGAGGAGATAAACCGGCGCTATCTCACGGCTCTTTAATTGATCGCGTAGGTTTTCTCTGGTAAGGACGGGCATAAGAGAGATGGCCGCAAAAAAGGCGCAAAATGCACAAAAAAGAAAAAATTGGTCAGCTATTGCTTAGTGTGTATTTTTTGATCTCAAATTTTTGACTGCCGAAATTTATCAAAAGGCCGTGTTCGATTCTTGAGGATCGGAGATAGCCGAGGACCTGTGCTGTATGTTCGCTGCACAATGCTCTGCAGGCCTTCAATTCAACGATTAAACAATTCTCGACAAACAAATCGGCAAAATAATCACCAATGACGGTGCCGTCTTCGTCGACTACAGCCAATGGGAACTGCTGTTGGACATTCAGATTCAGCTTTCGCAATCGATGCGCAAGAGCATTCTCATAAACCTTTTCCAGATGTCCATAGCGGTGAAACTTATGAATCGCAAAGCTCGTTTCCCTTATAACATCACATAGCTCAAAAATCCTATCTTTGTCTCCGCGTTCGGAGAATAGTGCGTCCAATCCCATTTTTCCATCTTCCTTTTGTGCATTTTGCGCCTTTTTGCGGCTAATTACCTTTTCTCTTCCTTTACGCCCATGCCGTTGACGACTGTTGAGACGACCGATTCGGCGAACATGCGGGCGATGCGTTCGACGGCCGGGTCTTCTTCGTTAAAGAACGAGCGCGGGTCGCGGGAAAACTCGAACGAATCGCGGAAGACAAAATTCTGGTTGTCGTAAAGGATTTTGTTCTCCTTCAAATCGCGGATAGTTACGGCCGAAACAATGGTCACCTCGTAAACGCGGGCGCGGCCTTCGCGGTCGAGCAGCACGCCCGTAAAGCTGAAATCGCGAATCGTGCCTTCGATAACGGCGTCTGCTCCTGTGGGCGATCCTTGCACCTTGAGCCCGTTTCCGCGGCGGATTATTTCCTTGGTTACGGCTTCGGTAAAACGCGATCCGACACGATAGCGGAGACCTCTTGCTTCGGATTGAAACGCCGGAACCGCAATGATTCTTATATGCTTCGGCAAGCCGGAATTAGTAACGGGTTTGTAACAATCGGTAAAACCGGAAACCAAAAGTAAAAGCACCAGAGCTAATGAAAGGTTTATAAGCTTCATAACGTTGAATTTCAATTTTGTCCGCCGTGGGTTGGAATAATCTCCTTGGAGAACATATTCGCAAAATCAAGAATTGGTCTAACGCCCGAATTGAGCGGCTGCCCGCCCGATAGCGGCAACCTGAAAGAAACTAAACAACATAGATGAGAGGCAATGTGGCGGGCAGTCCGCTCGAATGAGTTGTTCGGCGCGGCATTAACCAACGGCTTGCTCCTTGAAATATCTGTAATAATGCTGCACCCATCTTTCCTTTAGATTGGCTTCTCGCTCAACCTGAGATAACCAGTCTCCTAAACCAATCTTCCGAGCGAGCTTTGCATATTGACGATATTCTCGTGGCAGATAGCCGGTACACAGCATCTCGACAACGCGCTTGCGGATTCTCTCCTGCTGCTCAGAGGTAAGTGTGGCACGTCGTAGCGCACGGGCAGTGTTAGATTTTAGGATTTGACCGAAAGGGAAAGAAGAACTCTCTTCAATGAACTCAATGCCGATTTCGGCGCAGGCTGGATCGCCCTGCTCGATGCCCTCAATCACTTGAACCATCACCGGATAAATCCAATGGTTTCCCTTCTCCGTGTGTTCATGCGGACTAAGTTTACTGAGCGGAGCTATGCCGTAACGCTGAACATATAATTTATAGCGTTGCTGGATAGCTTCAAGACTCCAAAAGCCAGTTCCGTTGTAATCAATAACAGTCATTTAACATAAAGCGCCGAACTTATGATTGAGCGGAATCATTCCGTATAAGTTATAGGCTGATAAACCCGGTTCTTAACTATTATACGCGGCAGTCACGCTGCGCGTTGATCGATTCCAACATCCTTACCGTTTCAACGGTTGCCTTTACATCGTGGACACGCACGATTTTCGCCCCGTTCCAGACCGCGATTGCCGCAGTTGCGAGCGATCCTGTCAATCTATCGTCCGGCGGCAGGTCGCCGAGA
>JACDAY010000082.1 GCA_013695195.1 Blastocatellia bacterium
CCAGGATTTTCGGCACATTTTCGTGTTCGACGAGACTTATTTTGACATCGTTTTGGGCTGCCTGGCCTTCGACAATACGGAGCGAGTCGTCAATGACTTTTCGTGCATCCATCGGCAGCAAATTTACTTTGGCGGGACGCGAATAGTTCAGAAAATCTGAAATTTGCTGGTTTATTCGAGCAACTTCTGCTTTGAGCTGAGAGGTCAGTTTTTCGAACGTCTCTTTTTTTTCCGTCTCAACAGGCGCAAATTTTGAGCGAAGGTGATCCAAAGTTAAGTTGATATAATTCAGCGGGTTACGGATCTCATGCGCGATCGCCGAACCCAACCGTCCGATAACAGCGCTTTTTTCGGATTGCTGCAGCTGCACTTCCAACTCTTTTGATTTCTCAAGTTCCGCGGTCATTTCATTAAACCGCTGCGAAAGCTGTCCCATTTCATCATTTCGCTTGTCGTCCGGCACACGCACGCCAAGATCGCCTTCAGCTACCCGGCGCGCCGCGTCCGAAAGATTTGCGATAGGACGAGTGAACCGCCAAACGAGCAGGAAGGTTATCAGAGTAGACATTGAAAGAACCGCAAGCGTTACCAGCAGCGGGCGTGCCGCACGCCGTGTGGCCGCATTCTTGTCGTTATGCAGCAAAACCATCACATACCATCGCCCTCTACTCGTTTCGATCGGCACGGCGTGTGCTTCGTCGTCCTGATATTTATTATCAGGCGTCTTTCTGTTTGGGAAATTGGCAACATCTTCCCCTAACCGCGCTTCCTCCATCAAAGGCGGCAGATCGGTCAATTCGCTCAGCTTGCGATAGTCATCACCCTCGGCCGGTAAATATTCTTCGTTAAGACTGTCGATAACCTGCCAATTATTATCGATAACAATGATATCCCGAATCCGTTCTTTCGCTGATTCGTCGAGAAATGTCTGCCCGGGGCGTTCTATCAATGTTTCCACCCGGTCTTCGTTCGATGTCAGACTATTAGCACCGAGTGCTATTCCGGCGACAAGAGCCTGTGCCTGGGCTTCCCGTAGCTCCATATTCTCCAACTGCGTGAGCCAGTTTAGGTAATATTGCACCCCGAGCGTCGCAACCAGAAGAAACGCCAGGATCAGCAAAAGCTTTCCGCGAAATGTGTTGAAAAAATTCATACAATGTACATACAAGAGTAGAACACACAGTTACAGGAAGACTTCTAACTTTGTGCTTCCCTTGGCGTTTTTTGTGGGAAATCTTCTAACACAAAAAACACAAAGTTTTTCACAGAGGGGCACGAAGTAAAATCAGCCGTTCCGCCTAACAAATGCATGTTTAAATAACTGCTTACTTTTGCTTGCGTTCCTGCCGATTTGAATGTTATAGTCTGATTTAGCATTATCGCAAACTCCTGAACAAACAAACATTCTTTCTGATAGCCGTTCCGGAGTCTCCTCAATAATCACAACCGAAAACTCTATTTAGCCGAGGTAAAACATGAATTTAATGTGTCCCGCGAAGCGTCTGGCGAAGCTTTCTTTCCCGTTTCTGCTGATAATTTGTCTTTTCTCGTTCAATTTAGACGCCCAAACAAAAAGAGCAGGCCTTTCGAAAAAAACCGTAACTAAGAAGAACGAAAAGCAGGCCAAGGATGCCAAGAAAGAATCCTGGAAGGATAAGCTTGCAGCAAAGGATCAAAAAAAGAAAAAAGATAAAAGCTCGGTAAAAGATAAAAGCTCGGTAAAGGAAAAAGCCGACAAGCTTAAGAACGCTAAAAGGGACTCGAAGAACTCGAAGAAAGAAAAACTCACGGCTAAGGAAGAAAGGAAGCTCGAGAAGGAAGGGAAGAAGCGCGAAAAGAAACAAAAGAAAGATTTAAAAAAAGAAGCCGAGGAGCGAAAGGCGGAAGCCGCGAGACGGCAGGCAGCGGAAGAACGCCGCCAGGCCGCGTTAGCGGAACAACGCCGCCGCGAACAACTAGCCCGCGAAGCCCGCGCCCGAAAGATCGCTTTTGAACGCGGTCTACGAACCGAAACAATCAGCAACATTGAAAAGGATCTGACCGAAGGCGAAGATCCGCAAGTCCGCCGGGCCGCAGTCAACGCCCTTGGCTCGCACGCCGGAACCGTCGTCGTTATGGAAGCGCAGACCGGAAAGATCGTTACGATCGTCAATCAGGATTGGGCGATCCGCAACAGCTTCAAGCCTTGCTCCACTATCAAGCTCGTTACCGGCGTCGCGGGTTTGAACGAAAATATAATCAATGAAGAAGGCGGAATCGGGAACGCAACATCGGGGATGAATTTGGAAGGTGCTCTCGCGCGTTCGAATAACGGTTATTTTCAACGTGTCGGTGTGAAAATGGGAAACGGCAAAATGATCGGTTATGCCAAGAGCCTCGGGCTGGGCGAGGCGACTGGAATAAATGCTGTGGGCGAAACCGCAGGAAAACTCCCTTATGGAAATAAGAACGCGCGAATCTATTCGCACGGGGATGATTTTGAGGTAACGCCGCTGCAATTAGCAGTAATGGTTTCTGCGATCTCGAATGGGGGACGAAAAGTTGTTCCGCAAATTCCGCGGCCGCGTGTGGAGAAAGCAATTTTTAAAAGTCATATTGCCGAACAAGTCAATTTGCCTGAAAGAAGCGTACAGGGAGTTCTCCCGGGTATGATCGGGGCAGCTGAATACGGAACGGCGCGGCGCGGAGTGGATGCGTCAATGGGGGTTGCAGGCAAAACGGGTTCGTGTATTGCCCAAGGCTCGTGGGTCGGATTGTTCGCTTCGGTCGCACCGGTGGAAAATCCGGTCTATTCGGTCGTTGTCATCACCCGCGGCCAGAGCGAACGCGGAAAATATGCCGCCGCGATAGCCGGAAAGGTTTATCAGGCACTGCGCTCGAAGATTTCCCGCAACCCGGATTACAATCTGGCTCGCAGACACTTAAAACCATTGTCCCCAACAGATTAACGAGCGGCTGAGCTCTACGACGACGAAGATGAAGAAGACGGCGACGAAGCGGAAGAAGTTGAGAGCGTCGAGAAACCGGTTGTCG
>JACDAY010000105.1 GCA_013695195.1 Blastocatellia bacterium
TTTACCCATTGCCATTCTATATTGTGCTTTGATGCCGCTTTTTCAAGTTTTTCCCAAAAAATATGATTGGTTTTTTTTCGGAAATTTCCGTTCATAGTTTCGACGACATAACGCGAATCGCTCAAAACCCTCACTTTGCAAGGCTCGCGCAGGTTTTCCAGCCCGACACAAGCCGCCGCAATTTCAGCCTGCTGGTTCGTGGCATTTCCAAGATATTCGCCCACGGCTTTCCAATAACCTTTAAAGCCCAGCAAAGCGACGGCAGCAGCGCGCGTAGTTCCTTTTCCGTTTCCGAGACTCGACCCATCGCATACGATAGTTACTTGTTTCATTAACTTAGTTCCAACCTATAACTTCCAATCGAAAAATCTAAACAGAATGCATATGACAAAACCGCAAACCACAAAGGCAATAAAATTAAAACAAGGCCGTCTTCAATGAATCCAAAATTGTCACCGTCCCAGACAAACGGAAAACCCCATCGCGGGAATCGCCGACCAACGGGAGCGAATAGGATCTCTGGCTCCACATACGCTTGATATTTTCGTAGTGCAACTAAATAAGCTATGACGTTCAACAGGGCGAACACCAAAACGGAAACGCAAAAGCCCGTCTTAAACGCTCTGTTATAAAGCCTTCTTTCTTCAGTCTCGCTCGATAGCAACGACATTATCCACATAATTTTCAAACGTATCGTCGTGCGATATCACAAACAGCTGGTCGAAGTGTGTGATCTGACTGATCTGCATCGCAAGATTCTCGCGGCGCTCGGCGTCCATGTTTGTTGTTGGTTCATCAAAAAACGCGATACGGATGTCGGAAAGCTGTTTCAGAAGCGCAAGCCGGACGGACAAAGCAGCCGCCATCTGCTCGCCGCCTGAGAGGCTGATAAACGGCCGGTCGTAGCCGCCTTCTTCTAGCATAATTCCGTAGTCTTCGGCCCACTTAAGCGTATGCTCGGCATTTCCGCTGATCTCACGAAACATCTGGTTTGCTTCCAACGAGACATGATGGACATAATTTCGCGCAACGCGCGGAGCGGCTTCCTTCAAAGTATCGCGTATGAAAGTAGTCGCCTCCGCTATCTTTTCCAAACGTTCTTTTTGGATAAATTCGGCCGTCATTGCTTTCATGGTTTCGGCAAGCCTTGCCAGATCGGCTGCCAGTTCGGCCTCGCGCTGATTTACAACATTCAAAGTCGCGCCAAGCTCGGCTTTTCGTTTTTCAGCGCCGAGCAGATGCGACTTTTCAGTTATATGCATTTCCTGATCGTAACCGCCGCTCGCGTCGGCCAATTCCTTTTCTGCATTCCCGGCAAGCTCCCGCAAACGCAAAAGCTCCCGGTTTGATTCGTCAAACTCCTTTTCACGCAACTCGCGTAATAAAGCAGCTGTTTCATTTGCCAGATGCACCCGATGTGCTTCTAAGGTGTTGTCGCGTTCCTCGGAAAATTTTAGCCACAGCTCATCAGTGTCTTTGTAACTTTCAAGCTGTTCAACTGTAATCAAACGCTCTGTGTCCAGCCGCTCAAGATTACTTTCGATCTTTGTAATATTTTCACGAAGCTCGAACTCGCGTGCGGCTTCTTTTTGAAAGATCGCAATCTTCGCTTTCGGGTTTTCCAACGCTGCAAGCTGAGATTCGATCTGTGCAAGTTCGCCCTCGAAGCTCGGAAGTCCGGCGTATTCATTTTGCAGAGGAAGCAGTTCATTGGTCAGGCTCTTTCCCTCTGCCTCGATCTCTTTTGCCCGTTTCGTATATGCTTCGAGAGCTTCTATATACTTATCGGCTTCGCGAGAGGATTGCAGATTCAGGGCAACGGTCCTATGCTGTGTTTCGTAAACGGTTATTTTGGCACGCAGTTCGGAAAACTGGCTTGTAACAAAGCTTTCAAGCGTTTCGCCTTCTTTCAAATTCAGACATTTTTGCGACAAAATCGGGCATAGGCCGTTTTTTATCTCGCTTTGAAACCTTTCGTCACGATCCAAAGACGCCCGCAGCTGCGCCAACTTTTGTACGATCTCGAAGTCGCGTTTTTGCAGCTCGGTTAAATCGGCGGCGCCTTTACTTTTCGATTCGGCCCCGGCTTTCTGAGCCTGATTCGCTTTATAACTATCGCGCAAACGATTTATCTTTTCCGTCAGGCTTGCAATCTGGTTTGCAATCGCCCTCGCATTTGCAGCTTTATTTCTTACAGCCTCGAGCTCAGTTTCGAGTCGTCCCTGCTCCGCGGCCAGCGGCTTTAGAAGTTCGATTGTGTGATGAGCTTTCAAAGCATTATCGAGATTTTCCTGAAAGCGCTTTTGATCGGCTTTTACATTAATTAAAGCAGATTCGACCTTCGTCAGCTCTGTTTTCAACTTATCACGCTCGAAGCGTTCGCGCTCAAGTTCCTTCAAACGTCCGAGCGCCGCTAAATGCTTAAGATGTAAAGGTTCGGCCTCTTGAATTTTTTTCGCGGCCGAAACTGCCGCATCCCGGTCGCGTTCTTTTTGAGCGTGCAGAATCTCGGTCTTAGCGGCATCGGAAGCGATCTTGTCAAAAGCAGTCCGAAGCTTTTCGCAGCAGCCCGCGATTTCGTCAAACTTCCTTACATTTTCATTTCGTTCGGAGACTTCCCGATTGATAGTTTGAAGATTCGAAACCAATTCCTCCACTTGGGCGACTATGTTTTTGTGATCGACTTCTATCGCATCGAATCTATTCAACTCACCTTCGGCGCGGGCAATTTTTTCACGTGCTGAAGCGATACGCTGTTCGATATAACGTGAGGTTTTCAGAAGCTCATCCGAGCCCCGACGATATTCCTCAACTCTCAAAAGTTTGTCGAAAATCGGTTTACGCTGTTCAGGCGTTTTCAGAAAATCCGACGTCATAGTTCCCTGCGGTACGCCGATCGTCTGGCGAAAAAGCGTTTTAAGATCGGTTCCCGGTTCCACGCCTAGATGCTGCCACATAAAACGGCAAACCTCTTCTTTTTTATCGGCAATCCGCGTTTTTAGCTGCGGATCGTAAACATTATATCCGTTTAACGTATCGCGATAAACGGTATATTCCCTTTCGTCAAGGCCGCTTTCAAATGTTACCCGCGCAGTGCCTTTCTTTGCACCGCGCCGCACGATATCCTCCTTTTTATAATCGAGCAAATCGAAAAGCGTCCACGCTACAGCTTCGATAAGCGTAGTTTTTCCCGCTCCGTTCTCGCCGGTTATAGCGGTCTTTCCGCTGTTGAATTCAAATTTCGAGTCGGCGTGAGACTTAAAGTCTTCAAGCTCGATCTTTGTAATATGCATACTTCCGTCAACTTCTCTAACTTTAATCTTAGAGTAGTTTGCCGCAAAGCAGAAGTTGAAAGTTAGTTTGAAAAATCGGCATTCTATGTAAAAATTGAGCCGGAAAGGCTTATGAAAATCGAATCGGGTGAAAGCGTAATATTAGTTCTTCACACGCCACGCGAAAAACTGATCGGAATTCTGGAAGAAATAAGCCCGGCCGGCATTTTTGTCCGCGGGATCGATCTCGGCTATTTTTACGACTGGTGCAGCTCTATTGCAAAAGGCGAGACTTACCTTCCGATGAGTGATTATTTTTTTCCTATGTGGCGTTTGGAAAGAGTGATGCGCGACGAAACTTCAGCAGAAGTGCCGTCTATGGCCGAACAATTCGAACAACGCACTGGGAAAACTCTTGGGGAATTTTAAAAAGGTGTCGAAAAAGGACTAGTGATGGACGAAGGCTTACTGCTTCTTTATCCCGATGCTGCCGCTATTGGTTGTCAGATTCAGGGTCGCATCGCCGGCGCCTATCATTCCGTGAAGACTTTTCCCCCCGGAAGTCACATTCTCCAGGATAGTTTTCAAAGGAATGTCTGAGTTGAACGAACCGAAACCATACGATGCAATAATTTGAAAGGACGACTCAACAGGCAGGGTCATTCTAATCGACCCGTTTGAGGTTTTGAAATTATACAGGCCGCCGCTTAGAAACTTGCCGTTGAATAATACCGATCCCGAGATGGAATTAGCTTCTATCTGGCGGTGATCGACCCGTTGCAGCGAAATTGCGCCGTTACTGGTTTTCGCTCTAAAAATATCGCCTATCTGTCCCGGACTTACCTCGAATGCAACAATATTTCCTGTAGAGCTCACAAGCGATATCTGACCGCCGGAATTTTCGACAGTTACATCACCTTCATAAGTGGATGCCGTAATACCGCCGGTTATATTGTGAAGAAATATATTACCGCCGATATTCTTAACAGCCACTTTTTTAACCGAATCGACAGTCGTTTCGGTTACACGCCCCTCGAGATTCAGGCTCGCTCTCATCGGAACGTCCAACTCGATATTCTCCCCGGAAAGGCAATCCGTCCTCGGAGAAGGCTGATCTCCCGGCCCGGTGCTCCCGGTTACGCGAAGCCAAACAGGCTTTCCAGCGGCATTCTTTTCAAGAACCTTCAAGGTTATGCTGCTGCCGTTTTTTACGAATACTCGGACTTCATCGCGCGCCCATCCATTGATTTTAAGCTTGCCTTCGAGAACGCATATTTTCATTTCGACATTCGGATCGACCGCGATGGATTTCTCGTTCGTGCTGCGTTCGCGGATATAAATTGCCGGGAACTTTTTTGTATACGGCGGCCTCTTCGACCTGTCCACAGGCAGCGGATGCGACTGCGGCCTCGGCGGGTCGGACTGGCCGAAAACTCCTGTTACAAAGACCGCCGCGAAACACGGCAGCATCCAGATCTTACTAAATTGTTTACCTTTTCTATACATTAATTTCTGCAAAGGTTTTTACTTAAGACTTGCCATCAACTCTTCGCGTTCCGCAACCGAATTCAAAAGATCGATCTTATTCTGGTACGAAGCGTAAAGCACCTGCTTCGCCGATTGGTTCTTAGGATTCTTACGCACAACTTCCTTCATTTTCGTGATCGCATCGTTCACCACAGCCATGTCGCGCTCATAAGCGACTCTCGATGACGGATTGAGAATATTATCTTTCTGACCATCTAAATTCTGTTTCAGATCAGAGATCGTTTTGACATAGCTTTCTTCGCCGGGAAGATATTCCGCAACAGATGCGGGTGAAGATCTAACCGCCGTAAACTGCGGACCTGTTTGACTTTTTGCCTCTTTATAGCTCACATCCGTTACCAGCTTCCGCAATTTATCCGGTGATATATTAGTTTCTTTTACCGAATAGACTTCGGCGGCCGAAGCCTGCGGCATATTTTCGCGCTCGTTGGAAATAATACCCAACGTTGCAGGCTGTTCTGTTCGTTGTATAGAAGCAGCCGCCGCCCTGTCCCGATTACCATCATTTGCAGTATCCGGACGAAGATTCCAAACCGCGGCGAACATGCTGAATAAGATCAAAACACTTGCTGCAACCGCAAGCGAAGGATTGGCGATGAGGGCCGACAGCGCAAATGTAATTTTTTGCCAAAACGGATTATGGCTTTTCTCGACAGCGATCGATTCATTGATCCTGCTCCACAAACGCTGAGTCGGAACAAGCGAATCAAATTCCCTTTCCAATATGGAAAACACAACGGAGCTTTCATCTTCGGCTTCAGCCAGTAAATGAGCGCAAGCTTCGCAAGCCGCCGCGTGGTTAGTAATTTTCAGCGACAGATCGGGGGCGGTTTCGCCGTCCAAAAAAGCCTGGATCGTACCTATTTCGAAACAATTTCCGTTCATAACGTTTCCCTTCCGATTTTCCCGTAAAACCGCATAAATTCTTGTCTCGCCCTTGCAACATATGTGCCGATGCTCGCTTCGTTGAGAGAAAGGCTCTCGGCGATTTCCCTATATGAAAGACCTTGCTGCTTCAACACCAGGCAGCTTCGCAAAGGTTCCTTCACTTTGTTCAACGCACGGCTTATCTCGTTCACCTCGGTCTGCTGTTCGTATTGCGTCTCTACTGAAAACACGCTGTTTTCCACTGTTTCTTTGACGTAATTTTCGTCCCGCGTGTTCGCCCTAATATTTCCCCGCAAAGTGTTCTTTGCGACATTCAATGCCACGCGAATCAGCCACGGGCGAAGCATTTCGAGATCGGCAATCGTATCCATATGCTTATAAAGTCGAATAAAAACTTCCTGCGTAACGTCTTCCGCCAAGCCGCAATCGTGCACAACCGACCTGGCCGTGCGAAAGACAGTTCTATGATGAAGCGTAAAAGCCTCATCAAACTCGATTGTCTCCTTCGCTGCAGCTGCGGCTGATTGTTCGGACATTATGTCCACAAAGATTTCCGTCGTTTCGCTCATTTTCAGCATCAAAAAATGCTTTTCATATAAAATACACCACGAACGTCAAATTTATGACACAAAACTTTCTTGCTGAGCTCTTGTCGGAACCGGTACCGGATTCCTGATTCTGACAAAACGGCTTGGTTCAAAATTCACCAGCATGAATCCGGTCGCTACGGCTCCCGGTTCTGACATCTACTCGAAATTGATTATATTGATTTTCGCCGATAATTCGATGGGAAAATTACTTTCATTTGCCGTGGTAATCAAAAAAATATGGCTGTCTCCGGTATCTTCTATTAGATCGTTCAAATTATCAATAATTTCGGCTGGTTCGGCCTTTTCTACAAATACAGGCTCTATCACGGCGAGGCGTTTCAGGCATTCGTACAGCTTACGGCTCCCGAGGCCGAATTTGTCTTTTTCGCTGCCGGTTACAAGTCGGACTTCGGCTTGTTCTTCGCTAAAATGAGCGATCAGCGCGGCGGTCCGTATTACACCGCGTTCGAACCGTTCGGATTCTACCACGCTTTTTCCGCTTTGTTCGGCCTCGATTTTTTCGCGCAAAGTCAGTGTTTTCGCACCGTCGCGTGGAACGCGGGTATCGAAAAAGACGGTTATTTTCCTGTCGTCCTCGGCTGAAAATTCGCGCACTATCAAATTCCGTGCTCTCGCGGTGGCCTTCCAGTCGATTCTGCGGAGATCGTCGTTCGGTTGATAGTCACGCAAGGCGAGCAAATCCTGCCCCGATCCTCGCTTGTTCGCGGCGAGCTTCCCGGATTCCAGCGGCAAATTTTCGAGTTCGACTTCCGGCAAGCCGATTTTCGGGAATACGATCAATTCAGTTTCCCTTGCCGGAAGACGCCGCCGGTGGCGAAAAAAACCGAACGGGAAACGCGTTGAAAGCTCGAAATCTTTGATCAAAAAACGCCCACGATTTTGAAAAATATGTCCGCTTTGGTTCTCAGCGGTCTCACTGCTCGCCACATAGACAAAATAGCTCAGCATTCGCCGCACTACCGGCGGCCGGGCAAATCTTTCGGCAAGTCGTCGAGGCAGTATGTTTTTAAGATCTTCGATGGCGATCGAATGCTCGCGTTCCTTGCCGCGAACTTCGGCGATTACCGAAAAACTCGGAAAAATCCGTTTGCGGTTGTGAATGCTGACCAGAATCGGCGTTTCCCGACCGGCAAAGATCGTTTCGGGAAAACGCATCTTCACATCCAGCTTTTTCAGGCAAAAACCGCCCGCGAAAAAACCCACAACCATCGAAGCCGTCAAAAACGAAAGGACGAGAAACAGCAGATTATTGCCGGTATTCCACGCGGAAAAACCGACGATCACTATCAACCCCAGCATTATCGCGCCGCCCGTAGTAAACTCGAACGGCAAATTCAACTGCGAAGCTTCCCGCCCCGCATTTCTCGCCAGCGGCGGAACGACAAAGATCAGGATGAGCAGAACAAAGACAAGCGAAACTCCGGCCGATATCCCCGCAAGCCTCGGCTGCCCTGTCAAATGCGCGTAATAAGTCAGCGCCGACAGCCCAATCCCGCCAAAAACAACTAACAATCCCATTACGCCATTGCGCAGATCGCGAAGACTGAAAAGCTGGCTGAGTGTTCGGAGGTTAATAAAAGCCATACAAAAGATTACGCAGCTATCTTTCCAACTTTTCAAAGCGTTTCGGTCGAACTTGCTTGATATTAAAATTGCAAATGTCTTAAATCGGCACACTTATTTTGTGCAGAATGTCCTGCAAAATCTGCTCGGCTTCGCGGGTTTTGTTTCTTAAACCTGAGGATCGTGAATTTACGATGATGCGGTGGGCGAAGCACGGCAGGACGAGTCGTTTTATGTCGTCGGCGATGCAGAAATCGCGGCCTTCGATCAGAGCGAGAGCCTGGGCGGAACGAAAAAGTGAAAGTGTTCCGCGCGGGCTGATTCCGAGCTCGAGCGATTCGGACGAACGCGTCGAGCTGACAATATTCAATAGATAATCTAGCAGCGCGTCGTCAAAACGCACTTCCGATGTGCGTTTTTGCAGCTCCAGAATATCGGTCTGCGTCATAACGGGCTGAACAAATTCAAGCGGATTGATATTTTCGCGGTCACGCAGAATTTGGCGTTCGTCTTCGAAACTCGGATAACCCATATGCAGCCGCAGCATAAAGCGGTCAAGTTGCGATTCGGGCAGCGGATATGTGCCGTGATGCTCAGAAGGATTTTGCGTGGCAACGACCATGAACGGCAGCGGCAAACGGCGTGAAATGCCTTCGACCGTTACCTGTTCCTCGGCCATCGCTTCCAGGAGCGCCGATTGCGTTTTCGGAGTGGCACGGTTTATCTCGTCGGCAATAACGATATTCGAAAAGATCGGCCCGGCCTTCCATACAAAATCTCCGCTCTGCTGGTTGAATATCGAAAGCCCGATAACATCCGAAGGCAAAAGGTCCGAAGTGAACTGTATTCGGTGTATCGATAGATCAAGAGCGCGCGCCAAGGCGTTCGAAAGCGTAGTTTTGCCGATTCCCGGTACGTCTTCGATGAGCAAATGTCCCTTTGCAAACAATACAACTAGAGCGAATTTGACGGTTTCGGCCTTGCCCCTTATAACCGCTTCAACCGCCGCCTGCAATTCTGCAATTTTCAACGAAGCATCGAAGCCGGTTAAAAGTTCGTCGTTTTGGGTTCCGGTTTCGGTGACTATCCAATCTCTCATCTTAAAATATTAAATGGGACAAATCCGTCCTTTAGTTATTTTACAAGATAATAGATGCGGTGTGCACGAATAAATTTGCATTCTCACCGGACCGCAGGCACCTTGCCGCTTTGCAACGACAGGCAAGGGTGCCTGCGGTCCGGCCGTTTGCATATTTCAGCCAAAACCTACTAAAATTTTGAAACTTCAAGGAACAACGTTCGTGAAGATATCCGGTAGGAGTTTTGCAATAACAATATGAAAAATTTACAACTGCGTTCGAAAGACCAACGCGGATTTAACCTGATCGAGCTTATGATCGTGATCGCGATCATCGGATTGCTGATCGGAGTCGGCAGTATTGCCTGGGGCGCGATGATCAGGGCAGGCAACGAAACCGCCGCCGCACAGATGATTGATCGAATCCGCACCTATCAGGCATCGTACGCTTCGAGAAATCGTGGAAAATTTGCAACTTTCGACGATTTGATCCGGGTTTCGGGACTCGACGAAAAGTTTGCCGGAGAGCGGCCGGTCGTCAACGGATACACATTTGCTCTCACCCTCGAAGAACCTTCTAACAGCAAACCTGGTTTTTATTCGATTACTGCGGATCCGCAAGTTCCGGATGGATTGACATCCACCGGTACGAGACATTTTTATACCGATTCCTCCATCGGCTCTATAAAGGCCACAGACGAGAACCGGCCCGGCAAGGCTGACGACCCATCGATCTAAACATTTAAATCAGCCGACTTAGCTCAGTGGTAGAGCACTCGCTTCACACGCGATAGGCCACAAGTTCGAATCTTGTAGTCGGCACCAATCGAGTCGTACTTAGCGGCGGTTTAGAAACTCACAAAAATTGAATACTAACTAAATTCCCCGAAAGACGATTTCGCTTAACGCAAGCTTTCCGACAAATCCGATTAACCATTCTATTGCCCAAACCCTTGCTTTGTTGGAAAATTGCGGCGCGATGGCCTCCTATCGACGCTAAAATGACGGAAACAATTACGCTTGTCTCGCCTTACAAAGGAAAACTCGTCGATCTGGTTGCGGCACCCGAGGAACGAGCCGGCCTTTTTTCCTATGCCGCCGGCCTGCATTCGATTCAACTAACGCAGCGGGAAACCTGCGACCTCGAGATGTTATCGACCGGCGGGTTTTCTCCGCTCCGCACCTTTCTCTCAGAAATGAATTATAACAGCGTGCTGGATGAGATGAGGCTTGCCGATGGGACGGTTTTTCCTATTCCGATCACTCTGTCCTCGGATGACTTTATAAATTTAAAGATCGGCTGCGATGTCGCCTTGCGTGATCCGAAAAACGATCTTTTAGCAGTGATGAAAATTGGCGAAATCTACGAGTGGAATCGGGAAAGGCTTGCCGGGGCTGTTTTTGGAACGACCGATCCGCGTCATCCTCTCGTTGCCGAAATGCAGGGATGGGGCAGATTCAATCTGTCGGGCGAGCTGCGGGTTCTGAAGCTTCCGGAATACCACGATTTTCAGTATCTAAGGCTTGCGCCGAAACAAACCAGAAATCGTCTTGAAGCTCTAGGCCGCGAGAATGTCGTCGCGTTTCAAACCCGAAACCCAATTCATCACGCGCATGAGCTAATGACACAAAGGGCGATCGAAATGATCGATGGGACGCTTCTCATGCACCCGGTCGTCGGCATGACGAAAGAGGGTGACATCGATTACTTTACGAGAGTTCGCACTTATAAAGCTGTTGCCGGTCTGTCGTATGAGGAAAATCGTGTTCTGCTTTCTCTGCTGCCGCTGGCGATGCGGATGGCCGGGCCGCGCGAAGCTGTTTGGCATGCCATAATCCGGCGAAACTACGGAGCAAATCATTTGATCGTCGGGCGCGATCATGCGAGTCCGGGAACCGATGCAAACGGAAGGCCGTTCTATGAACCTTTCGCGGCTCAGACACTTG
>JACDAY010000124.1 GCA_013695195.1 Blastocatellia bacterium
AGAGCGCGACCAAGACGGAGATTAACAAGCGCTTTTCCTTTCCCTTCTCCTGCATCGCGTTTGCCCTCATCGGGGTGCCGTTAGGCATCACCACCCATCGGCGCGAGACCTCGGTCGGTTTCGCCACCGGGCTGATCGTGGCGATCTTTTACTTCCTCTTCATCATCATCGCCGATACGATGCGGGCCAACGCCAGCATCCATCCCGAGCTGCTCGTCTGGTTTCCCAACGTCCTTTTCATCGTCATCGGCGCCTGGCTCTTTCGGCGGCTAAGCAAGCAGTAAATCTCGTTCTAGCGATGGCGGATGGCCGAGCGATGGCGGATGACCGAGCTGCATCATTTCTATCACATCTACGCTGATGGAGAGTGGCGGGAACCGGTCGAAGAACATCTTCAAGCTTGCAGACATCCGGTCTTGAGGCGGAAGGAAGTTTTTCGCTAAGTGTCGGCCTTGTTTGCATAGGCTTGAACCCTCAGCCGATTCTGCAATTCGTTGTGGCTCGGACTTATTAATGAAGATTTGCGACGGAAAAGCCGCAGTGAGAAAGTGAAGCGTTTGCAGTGAAAATTATCGAGAGAAAGGAAACGCGCGATTCGGCCGTCAACGGCCGCAATGCACATCGTCTCATTTGCATTACGGCCGCGCAGCGCTCGGGTACGACCGCCTTGCAATTCGCCCTGGAGGCCGCGGGGCTAAAGATTTTTAGCGAGGTTTTTCACACCGCGCCGCTGAACGATGGAGCGGGAAGCTTCGTGCGCTTTGCGCGCGAGCACAACGTTCGCCTGTGCGAAACAACCACCCGCGCAGAGGTGGTGAAGATCGCGGACTCTTATCTTGGTTGGATACGAGAACTTAGTGCATCGCGCCATATTGTGATCGACGTGAAGCTGAACTCTTGGCCGGTCCTTTCTCCCTGGTGGCGTTATCCGCACCAAGAGCCTTTTTTCCTGACTCATCTCAAGCGACAAAAAGCCGTATTGATCTTTATCTGGCGGGAGAACCTGGCGGATCAACTTTTAAGTCAATTAATCGCCTGCGAGTTCGGCATCTGGCATAATTTGACGGCGGAGAAAACTGCCGGTCGCACACTTACGGCACCGCTTGGGCGACTCAAGGAGCTTGCTGGCTGGGTCACGCGCGCCGAGGTCGAATTGCTCGATCACCTGCGGGATTATCCACTAAAGATTGTTCTGCGCTACGAGGACTTGTTCACGCCGAACGACCTATCGGATACCTTTCGGCAGCGGTTCGCGGAGGTCGCCGAAATCGATTTGCCGAAACGAACCCTGATGCCGGTGCGGCCGAATACTGTGCCGAAACGGTCCATCGTAACAAACTATGACGAGATCACGAGCGCCCTTGCGCCTTTTGCGAGTTGGCGCCGCGTTGAATGGGAAAAGCGGACGCGCTTTAAGGGAGATTTACATTTGGATCTGCCTTACTTCGGCGCTTTCGACTGCGCGGTTTAAGACTTGGGCCTTTCCTGCTGCGAAACCGAACCGAATTATGCGGACCAACTTGGAATAGGCATCTCCAGCTACAATCGTGTTAACAGCGTTGAAAAATGTATTGCGGCCGTTAGGCGATTGACGGTTGATCTGGTAATCGCGAATGACGGATCTACGGATGGCACGTCAGAAATGTGCGTCCGTGAAATGTCCTTTGCATTCGTCCCAAAAACAGAGGGATCGCGTGGAACAAAAATCGAGCGTTCTTTTTCCTGCGTTGAGTTCTCGAGTGCGACGTATTTATTCGGCTTGAGGACGACTACGCTCCGAAGGATTTGGATTGGCATAGGCTATGGATCAGGGCAGCTAAAATATAGGGACATATTAACTTTGCAGGGTTGTCGTTTCGTGAGCGCTTCTTAGGCGAGCCGGCACGGCAAGCGAGCCGTTCATATCGACTCAGCACAGTGCAGCCGCATTTTCCCGCCGCGCTGTCTGCGTTGTAGGCGTTTTCGATTCCAGATTTAGAGCGCTCATCACGACACGTCCGCGCCGGATTCGGTGGCGAGATTAGGCGGAGTACAGATTGCAAATCCGAGTCACTTCTTTACCTCCTTGCAGCGAACCTTACAGTGACCTACCGAATTTTGTGCGGACCAATCGCGAAATCTGGCAGCGCATCCGTAGGGATGATGGATTCCGCCATTCATGGCGTTCAGTAGAGGATACCGCCGGTTTCGCGAGGAAATTGAGAGTTCGATCGAACTCGCGAATCTCTCTGGGACCCGAAACATACTCACGCGTTGTGGCGCATCGGTAGGACTGCTAAGGCAATGAGATAAAGAGGGGGCGAGAGTGGGGGAAACCGGTCAAAGAGCACCTTCAAGCCTTGAAGACATCCGGTCTGGGGTGGAGAGAAGTTTTTCACTGAGTGTCGGACTTGTCGGAAGCGATCGGAACAGTGCGGCGGTCCGCGATTCACACCAAGGGAGCGTCGAGCCCGAGCGGCTTCAACACGGCATGGCGTCGGATGACCTACTACACCGTTTCTCGCTGGCGGGAGGCTTTGTTGAGTCTGGAGACGCATCATGCATATGGGTGCCATTGGATGAAGCTGCAGAATTCCTGGCTTTTTGGGGGAAACTTCTGGTGGACCCGCATGTCTCAAGTGCGACTGCTGCCGCTTCAAGGGGAACATTCGCGCTGGGCCGCCGAGGAATGGATCGGCCTGCTCCCGCGCTACATTGACGGCTTCGCCGCGTGTGATCCAGCGGGTCCGTTTCCCGGAAAAATCGGATCGTTAGAAAACGGAGAAGAAACGGTGGAAAAGCGCGTCGTTAGGCCGCGCCGGCCGGGACGTCGACGATTTCGTCGCTGATGATGAAGAACTTCTTCAGGGTCGCGCTACCGAAGTTGGTCGTGAGGGCAACGTCCGCGGCGTCGCGTCCCACGGCCATGACGACGCGGCCGATGCGCGGGATGTTGTGGCGGGCGTCGAAGGTGTGCCAGCGATCGCCGAGGTAGACCTCGAACCAGCCGCTGAAATCCATCGGCAGGACGACCGGCACGCCGATGTCGCCCATGTAGCCGGTGGCGTAACGCGCCGGGATGTTCATGCAGCGGCAGAAGGTGAGTGCGAGATGGCTGAAATCACGGCAAACGCCTTCCTTCTCGTTGTAAACGTCGAAGGCAGATTTGGAGGGATTGGCCTTTTGGTAATCGAAGTGGATATGGTTGTGGACCCAAGTGCAGATGGCATGCACCCGTGGCCAGCCCGGCTTGGTTTGACCGAATAGGTTCCAGGCGATGTCGGAAAGTTTGTCCACTTCGCAGTAACGGCTCGGCATGAGGAAGGCGAGCGCCTCGTCCGGCAGGTCCTCGATGTTGTGCTGGACCGCGTCCGGCGACTGAGGATCCGGTTCGCCGCTGTCCTCGATCACCGTCTCGAGCGCGAGGCGTATGTTGCCGGCGGGCGCGAGCAGACGCGCGCAGCGGTTGCCGAAAAGATCGGTGTAATAGGAAACCGGCACCTCGGGTTCGACCTCCAACTCTTCCGCCTGGCGCAGATCGCCCTGGCGCGAAGGATGCACGAAAAGCATCAGGACCATCGGGGTCGGCCCGCCCAGCTCAAACTCAATATCGTATCCAATCTTAATCAACATAGTCGTTAGGCAGCGGCATCATCTCGGGGTTCCGGCGGCCGCCTCTAATTATTCTCATCTTCTGGCGGCGCTGCATTTTTTTTCTCAGCCAAAACGCTGGAAACTCCGCC
>JACDAY010000161.1 GCA_013695195.1 Blastocatellia bacterium
CACCTGAGGTGATTGCCCAGTAGCTGATCGAACCCGGCGTTGCGGAGAATAGCATAAAGCTCAACTCCTTATCATTGCCCATTTGATAAAAAGGGCTGTTCGTCTGCAAATCGCCTCGCCGAACCTCGCTTCCGGCGCCGGAAACGAAGTGATGAATTCCTTTTTGAGGTTTAAGACGTTCGTAAACGTGGTCGTGCCCGGCCAAAACGATTCTGACTTTATGCTTTTCCAGGAATGGCTCGACGGCTGATCTGACTGCTTCCATTTCATTCTTATCTCCTGAATTCCAACCGTGTCTTCTGGCGGAGGAATAAAGCGGATGATGCAGCAAAACTATCTTCCACACAGATTTTGACTGCGCGAGGGTGGTGTCAAGCCACTGAAGCTGAGTGCGCCCTTCCGGCGACAGGTTTGTGGTAAGGAATGCATTTGAATCGAGGCCGAAGAACTCTACCGACGCGTTTTCGCGCAAAATAGAAAAATACGGCCTAGGGCCCATGCCGAACATTAACTGCTGCAGCAAAATGCCGCCTTCACCTTTGCCGCGTTCATCGTGATTACCGACAACGCCTCGCAGCTGCGTTCCGTTTTCGATAAAAGCTTGATAGGGAAGCGTGAATTTTCTTCCGAAATCCGCGGGGTTTCCGTCGTTGTAAATATTGTCACCGAGGAAAAAAATCAGATCGAATTTACTTTTTGCCTGAATCGCGAGCATTTGCCGGGCTATGGCCATTTGACCGTCATTGCCTCGTCCGGTGTCGCCGACGGCAATGAAACGAATCTCGTTTCCGGCAACGGCATCTGCCAGGATCTCTTGGCTCTGCGCCGCAGTGGCGGTCAGCAAAGCACAGAAAAAAATTAAGGTTTTTGCTATATGAACTTTGGAAACGACATGCAATTTTTTCATTTTCTGTTCCTCTATATATAAATAAGATGGCAACTGACGGTTACAGCTTTGGCTGGAGTTTCGGCGGATCAAACTAACTGTCTATTCTGTTTGCCCGATCCCGGCCTTTTTTGTAGTCTTGTTTCTTGATTATCCAGCAGACAGAATTAAATGGATATAATTTGATAAACGATCTGCCAATAGGAATTTTCGATTCGGGAGTAGGTGGCCTTACGGTTTACCGCGCGCTGCATGACCGGCTGCCGAACGAGCACTTTGTTTATCTCGGAGACACGGCGCGCGTTCCGTACGGAACGAAATCACTGGCGACTGTCGAACGGTATGCGCTCGAAAATTCACAGTTTCTTGTCTCGCGAGGGATTAAACTTCTCGTAGTAGCATGCAATACGGCTTCGGCTTTGGCTTTGCCGAAGATACGGGCGAGGATGGGGATCGACGTCGTCGGCGTGATCGGGCCGGGAGCGAGAAAGGCAGTCGAAATTACCAAAGACAAAGCGATTCCCAGGATCGGCGTTATCGCAACCGAAGCGACGGTTTCGAGCAATGCCTATTCCACTGCGATCAATCGAGCGTCGCGGGATACTGAAGTTTTTCAGGCAGCTTGCCCGCTATTCGTTTCGCTTGCCGAGGAGAATTGGATAAATGAGCCGGAAACGTTTTCCATCGCGGAGAAACATCTGAGGAGTATTGTTGCATTCGGCCCGGACGCGCTGGTTTTGGGCTGCACGCATTACCCAATTCTGCGGGACGTGATTCAGCAAACCGTCGGTACAAATGTTAAGCTAATTGATTCGGGCGAGGCAACGGCAGAAGAAGTGGAAAGACTTTTGAGCGAAAAAGCTTTGGGAAATCCGAAAATAATTTCCGGCTCGCGGACGCTTTGTGATGATCTCGATCATTTTTATGTAACGGACGCGGCCGAAAGATTTGCCCGGGTCGCTGAAAGATTTTTGGGCGCTCAGCCGTCGAAGCTTGAAGAGATAGAAGTTTTTGGAGTGGATGAATTTCAGTCGGAAACACGACCGTTAGGGAGTGTGCTTTCTGATCCGGATTCTTACAGGCGGAAACACGACAGTTAGGGAGTGTGCTTTCTGATCCGGATTCTTTAAATCGACAATCCTAAAAATCTGTAAGCAAAATCAAAATACTCTTCCTGCCGAGCGGGTTTCAGCCATAATTAAAATGAGTTACGAAAGAACAGACAAAAGAACATTCGACCAAATACGAAATACAAAGATCACGCCGAATATTTCGCCGTATGCGGAAGGCTCGGCGTTGATCGAAGTTGGCGGTACGAAGGTGATCTGCACTGCGACCGTCGAAGAAAAGGTACCGTTTTTTCTGCGGAATAAAGGCACCGGCTGGGTGACGGCTGAATATGCAATGCTGCCGCGTGCGACAAATACGCGAACGCAGCGTGAAACGCAGAGGCCTGCCGGCCGGACCCAGGAAATCCAGCGCCTTATCGGGCGAAGCCTGCGCGCGGTCGTCGACACAAAGCTGCTCGGCGAGCGTCAGATCTTTCTGGATTGCGACGTTATACAGGCGGACGGCGGAACACGCTGCGCCTCGATCACCGGAGCTTATGTTGCACTTGCTCTCGCTTGCCGCAAATTGGTGAAAAATGGAAATGTAAAAATGTCGCCGCTTATAAGCGAAGTCGCGGCTGTCAGTGTCGGGATTGTTGAAGGCGTCCCGATCCTCGATCTGGCTTACATCGAAGACTCGAATGCCGAAGTCGATATGAACATCGTATGCACCGGCGCCGGAAAATTTATCGAGATACAGGGCACAGCCGAACGCGAGCCGTTCACCCGCGAGCAGATGAACGAAATGCTTGCCCTTGCCGAAAAGGGAATCAATGACCTGTTTATGGTGCAGAGGAATGCTTTGAATGGGTAGATATGAGTAATAAACAATTCAGCGGAAAATCGGCGATCGTTACAGGAGCGACGCGCGGGATCGGTAAGGCGATCGCTTTGGAACTGGCAAAACGCGGGGCGAATGTGGCGTTTAACTATTCAAAAAGCGCCGGCGAAGCGGATAAATTGAAAACCGAGATCGAAGGTTTGGGTGTGAAGGCTTTTGCTGCACAGTGCGATGTGGGGCAAACGGACTCCGCTGCCGATTTTGTGAAGCAGGCGAAGGAAGAATTTGGGACAATCGATTTTCTTGTAAATAACGCCGGCATCACTCGCGATCAATTGATCTTGCGGATGAAGGAAGAAGATTGGGACGCGGTGATCGATACTAATTTGAAGGGAGCCTGGAATTTCTCGAAGGCGGTTTTGAGGCCGATGATGAAAAACGAATCGGGCGGTTCGATACTTAATATTTCTTCGATCAGCGGTGTTGTCGGAATGCTCGGGCAATCGAATTATTCAGCATCGAAAGCCGGAATGATCGGATTGACTAAATCGCTCGCGAAAGAGATTGCCAGCCGGAAAATCACCGTAAATGCACTTGCGCTGGGGCTTATCGAAACCGAAATGGCGGCGGAGATGAATTCGGAATATCGCGAGAAGATACTCGAACAAATTCCTCTGAAACGTCTAGGAAATGTGCAGGAAGTGGCTGAGATCGCGTGCTTTATGCTGTCGGATGCAGCAGCATATATCACCGGACAGGTTATCCAGGCCGACGGCGGCTTAGCGATGTAATTGCGTACTAAGGCCTTGATCAAAGAGCAGCTCGGAAAATTGCCGCAAAAAGCACAAAATGAAACCGAAAATTTCGCGGCGGAGTTAATTCTTTTTTGCCCCTTTTAGCGGCCAACCCTCTTCTTTCTTATGCCCAGAGTTCGAGTACACCAGCACGTCAATCCGCTTTCCCCGTTTTACCGTCAGGAACCCGAGCCGATTCAAATTTGCCGGGTGTTTGCTGATGCGACGCTGCCGCTTCACCTTGATATCGGGAGCGCTCGGGGCCGGTTTTTGTTGAAAATGGCTGAGATCGAGCCGGGTTGGAATTTTCTGGGTGTCGAAATCCGTGAGCCATTGGTGAATGAAGCAAATCGAATCGCCGCAGAAGAAAATCTGCCAAACCTCCACTACGCATTTGCCAATGCAATGCTCTGGCTCGATACGCTGCTCAGCGAAATGCCGTATGGAATACTGAGAACAATAACTATCCAGTTTCCCGATCCGTGGTTTAAGAAAAAACATACAAAGCGTCGGATGGTAAATGAAGAGTTTGTTGCTGCGATCGCGGCAAAATTAGCTGTTGAAGGAAAGGTCTTTGTGCAGACAGATATAGAGCTTCTCGCGAATGAGATGTTTGAGCTATTTTTTAGAAATCGGCAATTGCAGGAAAGGCCGATCAATAAAAATCCCTTTCCAGTGAAAACTGAAAGGGAAACTGCGGTGGAGGACAGAAATCTTCCGATTTACCGCGCTATGTGGCAGAAGCCCGGCGGTTAAGAAGACTTCTGACATTACTTCCAATTTTTCTCTTTCTTAAATCTTTTGACGACCATATCCCTTCGCATTTTTGGCAATTGATCGATGAAAAGCTTGCCGTTGCAGTGATCCGTCTCATGCATAAAGGCGCGTGCAGCGTAGCCTTCGCCGTCCTGTTCGAACCATTCGCCTTTCTCGTTTTGTGCGCGAAGACGAGCCTTTTGCGGACGAACAACGACAGCCGGGACTTTGCCGACCGAAAGACACCCTTCCTGGCTGGACTGCTCGCCTTCGGTAGAAATAATTTCAGGATTGGCGGCGATAAGTTTCACGCCTTCGCAGTCCATTACAAAAAGACGTAAATTCAGTCCAATTTGTGAAGCTGCAAGTCCGACGCCCTCAGCATCGTACATGGTTTCGAACATATCCGCGCACAGATCTTCCAGCTCTTTATCGAATTTTGTAACCGCTTTACCAACCTCGGCTAGAACTTTCTCTGGAAATTCAGTTATCTTTCTAACAGCCATAGAGTTTCGCCGCGAATGACACGAATTACACAAATAAGAAGGTTAATAATTTGTGGATTCCATGCAATTCGCGGCTGATCTTATTTAACGAGGAATATCGCCGTATCTCGCTCCGCGGTGGAAATCGCGTTTTGCATTGAATCCCTTTTCCTGGCGCGACGTGCATTCCCAGCAAACGATCCTCATTTTGTTTGCGGGGCTTAAGAACGTGTTGTAATGCTCCATTTCCCGGTCGCATTCGGTACATCTTTCCGGCGGGTTGTCGTTTTTCTTTGGATCTGTCGATTCAATCATGATTGTTCCTCGAGTCATCTAATAATAAATATATTTCGATGGATAGTGTAATTTGCCCATCAGAATTTTTCCATAGTTAACATTTTTGGCACAAAAATTGCTCTAAGAGCTTTCGAATACTCATATTCATAACTGGTAAATACAATGTATAGGAGGGTTTACAAAAGCCATGACTAATAATTATAAATCTTTACGGAATACCGTGACCATTACTCGTATTAATGAAGTACAGAATGTGGCCCAAAGGCATAATGAATCGCACAAACTGAGCGGGATAAAACAATTCCTGTGCAGGTACTTTTTGCCTGCGTTGCTCCTGCTTCTCGTCACAGGCATAAACTGGGGCACGGCCGCGGCACAAGACCGCGCCTATGTAACGAATATTTTCACAGACACCGTTTCGGTGATTGACACATCTACTAATACCGAGATCACGACTATTCCTGTCGGGTCTCGGCCAATTGCTGTGGCAGTAACACCCAACGGCACACGAGCATACGTGGCAAATCAAAACGCCAGCAGCGTTTCGGTAATTAATACTTTCAGCAATACCGTTATCGATACCATTTCAGTAGGGCTTGGCCCCAGCGGTGTGGCGATCACGCCAAATGGTGCCAGCATATATGTAACAAATCAAGGGCACCATACGGTTTCGGTGATCGATAACTCCAGTCTTTCGGTAACTGCAACTATAAATGTAGGGTTTGCACCCTTTGGAATAGCAATCAGTCCGGACGGCACACGAGCCTATGTAACAAATTTAATCTCCAACTCTGTCTCTGTAATAAACACGACAACTAATGCCGTCGTGACTACGATTCCTGTCGGAACTCGCCCCTTTGCAGTAGCATTCAATGCCGTTGGCACCCGAGCTTATGTAGCGAACAGCAGTTCCGATAATGTCTCTGTAATTGATACTGCAACTAACATGGTAATTGCAACGATTCCTGTGGGAGATGCTCCGATCGCGTTGGCAGTTACACCGGACGGCTCGCGCGTCTATGTGGCAAATCAGAGTTCCCACAATGTCTCAGTGATCAATACGTCAAATAATACCGTTACTACCATATCTGTAGGATTTTTTCCGAGTGGTGTAGCGATCACGCTTGACGGTTCCAGGGTCTACGTTACGAATCAGGGCTCCGGTAACGTTTCAGTGATTGACACGGCAACGAATACCGTTATTTTTATTATACCGACCACAGGTTCATGTCCATTCGGAATAGCGATTACCGTAGGTTTAGAAGGTGGAGTAACGGCGTCGGGTGTTTCTGTGGGCGGAAGTATAAGGACAGCCCGCGGCCGCGGAATATCGAAGACGTATGTTATGCTCTCGGGCGGCGGCCTCAAGGAGCCGGTTTTTGCAATGACCAGCACATTCGGCTATTACAAATTCGAAGATATCCCTGCCGGACAGACGTATATCATCTCTGTCATAGCAAAGCGCTATCGATTCACCGAACCAACTCGGGCACTGAGCGTTAACGACTCAATCGCCGGTGTTGATTTTGTCGCCGAACCATAATCTTCAAATTATATTATTCAAATTAGCATCTGCCCGCGCAGGTGCTTTTTTTTATCTATAAGCGACAGTGAAGCGGTGTTTTCCAATGAGATTACGTCCGCCTTTTACAAAACACGGTGAATTTATTCAGGCTGGCCCTTGCATCCCGCTCCAAATAAAGCAGGCTGTTTAGTGCTAATAATCGGATAATTTTCCGCTTCCTTATTCTTGTCCAGCCAATGCAAATATTCTTCGGGAATCGACATATCAGAGAAGATCGCCTCGACCGGGCATTCGGGAATGCATGCGTCGCAGTCGATGCAGGTGTCCGGGTTGATCAGAAGTTTATCCGGCAGTTCGTGAAAGGCCTCGACGGGACATACCGCGGCACAATCGGTGTATTTACAATCGATACAAGGCTCGGCAACTATATATGTCATTAAATGGAAATTCTCCTCTCGCGAGTGCAAAAACGCAAATTAAAACCCTAATACCCAAAGCATAACTTGTCAAATCGGGTTAGACAAGTGTTAGAATGCCAACAATATCAAAACTTAGGCGATCGGTTTTATCAAGGAAAATAGATGAAAAATAACAAAGCGGAACGCGAATTATCCCTGGATTTCCTGCGTGTTACGGAAGCGGCGGCAATCGAATCTGCCAAAACGATGGGGCAGGGCGACAGGAAGCATTCCGACCACGTCGCTGTCGAAGCAATGCGCGAAGTCATGGACACAGTTCCCATGCGAGGCCGTATCGTTATCGGCGAAGGCGAGCGGGATGAAGCGCCGATGCTTTACATTGGTGAAGAGCTGGGCGGCGGCGCATTTTCAGACGAGGCTCGCGCGGAATTTCCAGAGGTCGATATTGCGGTGGATCCGCTCGAAGGCACTAATTTATGCGCTTTGGGAGCCAATAATGCAATCGCGGTACTTGCCGCGGCCGAGCGCGGCGGCCTGCTGAATGCACCGGATATTTACATGGACAAGATCGTCGTCGGGCCTTCTTCGCGCGGCTCTGTCGATATTGATGCGCCGGTCGCTGAAAATCTTAAAAATATTGCCCGGCGTCTGGGTCGGGACGTCGATGATCTGACCGTAATCTGCCTTGACCGCTCGCGGCACAAAAAACTGATCGATGATGTGCGCGCGACCGGGGCGAGAATTCGCCTGATCTCTGACGGCGATCTTTCTGCCGGCATTTCTGCGGCGGTCGCCGGAACGAATATTCACGCTCTGATGGGAATCGGCGGCGCACCGGAAGGCGTGATAACGGCGGCGGCGATGAAGTGTTTGAACGGTGAGATTCAAGCACGGCTCGTCTTTGATCCAGAGCGCCTCGACGTAGACAAAAATAAAGTGCCGGATCGTGAAACTGTGTTGGGACGCCTGCGCGAGATGGGCATCAACGATCCAGATAAAGTTTATGACACAGCCGATCTCGCGCCGGGCAAGAAAATTATCTTTGCGGCGACGGGCGTGACGGACGGCGCTCTTTTGAGAGGCGTGCGATTCTTCGGCTCAGGCAAACGCACGCATTCGCTTGTGATGACCACTGACTCGCATCACATACGCTTTATTGACACGGTACATGTCGAAGGCGGCCCCGATGCCGTGATACGCTTCTGATAACAAAAGTCTTGCGCGCCGCGCGCCGCTAATTCTATCGCACGCGTCCCGCGAACATGCGACGCGAACTCTACTTCAATGATAATGCGTGCCTATGCTCTTGCCAGCGATGATTCAGAAGTTGCGATGAGCAATTCGTCAAAGACGAAACCTCTAGTCGTCTGGCTTGCGGTAGCGACGCTCGCGTGCGTGTTGCTTTGTTTAATCTTTCTTGCGCCGTTTGCTCTGTCGCGTAATAGAATCTTTCTCGCCGTCTCGATCTATCGCGGATTTAGTTTAGCGTGCCACCAACTCCCGACGCGTTCGTTCTTCATCGAAAATTATCCGCTGGCAGTGTGTGCGCGTTGCACGGGTCTTTACGCGGGATTCGCTGTCGGCGCACTCGTTTATCCTTTAGTACGCGATGTGCGGAAGACGCTTGCGCCGCCGCGCGTGTGGCTTGTCGCGGCATTGATGCCCTTAACGATTGATTGGGCGCTTGGCTTCTTTGGCGTCTGGAACAATACGCATGTTTCACGCTTTGCTACGGGCGCGCTCGTCGGTGCTGTGTCTGTGTTTTACGTGCTGCCC
>JACDAY010000168.1 GCA_013695195.1 Blastocatellia bacterium
TTCCAGGGGATACTTTTAGGCGTTGCGATATCGCTTCTTTTTTCCGCTCTTCCGCTGCTTCAGGTTCGAAATATTAAACCCAAATTACTGTTGCGCGATGAGAATAATGACAGCCTTCGAAAACTTGATCCCGCAAAATGGATTTTCGGCGCACTGTCATTGGCCGGTCTGCTCGGGCTTGCTGTCTGGCAGGCAGGCTCATTAAAGGTCGGGGTATTTTTTCTTGCAGGATTAGGCCTGACGTCTGCTGTTTTATATTTTTCGGCGGTTTTACTGACCTGGCTGTTAAGACGGAGCAGGAATCTCGGCTCATTCGCTCTCCGGCAGGCGGTGAACTCGCTTTACAGGCCCGGCAATCAGACACGCATTATTCTGCTCGCGGTCGGGCTGGGAGCGTTTGTCGTATTGGCCGTGCAATCACTTCAAACGAACCTGATCCGCGAGTTCGATTTTACGAGAAACCAACGTCTGCCAAGCCTTTTCTTCATCGATATTCAAAAGAGCCAGATAGAAGATCTCGTCAGGCTTATCGAAGAAAGGATCGGTGAAAAAGCCGAGTCCACGCCGACTGTCCGCACGCGGATCGCTTTCATTAATGGTCAGCCTTTCGATTTCCAACAGCGTGAGGTTCGGCAGCAGCAAGGCCAGATCGGCCGCGAATTCGCGGTTACATATCGTGCAAATCTTGACGAAAACGAGAGCGTTATTGAGGGCGAATGGTGGCGGGGAAATGTGAATCAGGAGCATCCGCAGGTTTCGGTTGAAGAAGAAATGGCTACGCGGCTCAAAGTTTCGGTCGGTGATTCGATGACGTTCGATATATCAGGGCGGAAGATCACGGCGCAAGTGGCGAATATCAGAAAGCTGGACCTTCGCAACACGCGTACCGCTTTCGTATTCGTCTTTCGTCCCGGAACATTGGAACAAGCGCCGCAGAGCTTTGCCGCAACCGTGCTCACGCGTATTCCGGCGACCGAGCGCCAGCGCTTACAACGCGAGATTCTAAACAGCTTTCCGAATGTTCAGATCTTTGACGTTGCCGATATCGTCGCTGTAATTCAAAAGCTGATAAGCAATTTCGTTCTCGCTATTTCGTTTGTCGGAAGTTTTGTAATACTGAGCGGAATATTGATCCTGGTCGGTTCGATCGCTCTTACCAAATCGCAGAGAATTTATGAGAACGCAGTTCTGAAAACTCTCGGAGCAAAACGATTGACCCTCGCGTCAATTTTGATCGCTGAATACGGCCTGCTCGGAACCCTCGCCGGGATCATAGGCTCGGGTTTTGCGGTGCTGCTGTCGTTTGCCGTCAGCCGATTTGTTCTCGATATCGATTGGGAATTCGATCCAGTTTTAATGTTGACCGGTATTTTGGCCACCGCGATATTAGTGATGATAGTCGGCACAATTGCGAGCTTTGACGTGCTGTTCAGAAAGCCGCTCGCAACGCTGCGCTCGCAGTAAATTTCACCGCCGAGACGCCGAGATTAAGATAACACTGCCCGTCTCATCAAATATCCACTCTTAAATTTCTCTCAGCGTCTCGGCGTCTCGGCGGTGAAATTAATTCTTCTCCTCGAACGGATGGGCTCCGAGCACGTTGCGCATATTCACCTGGCTAAAAAGGGTTTCGAGATAGGCTCCAAAACGGTGAAGAATCGGAACGAGGTCTTTTTTGTCGGTGGTTGCGAAAACTTCCTCGCTGAATCTCTCGATCGTTTCCTTGTCCTTAAAAAACAAATAGCGTGTCGGCTCGGCTACGAAAAGAGTTATTTGCCGGTTCAAATCCCCGAGCGAACGCTTGTCAGGACTATGTTCGGCTGCCTTAACAGCCTGAAGAACCTGCCACAAGTGCTTTCTCAGCATCAGGGATTGCTCGAGTTTTTTCTGAAAATGGGGGAAAACTTCGTTGACGGCTATTCCCGGTTCGATGAGGCGTGCGAAACCGGCCAGGATCTGTTCAAAACTGTCGTTCAAAAGAGCATATGCGGTTTCGATTCTCGCATATATCGTCGGCGCCGGGCGTATACCTACAAGCCCTGTCAGCTCCTGCTGATAGACTTTTTTTAACTCCAGCGACGCCGAATATGAAGCACTGTCGAGTGAGTTAAAAAGATCGGCGGTTTCGTCCGGAAATCGGGCAAGCCGATTATTAATATAGTTTATAAGTCCCTCGGATTCTTCATAAACCTTTGAAAATATCAACAAAGTCGGCTTCAGCGGCTCATCATCCTTAACCATTCTGCCAATGACGCTGAGAAATTTAAGAATTTTTGCGAAACGCGGGAGAATAAACTCGAGATCGGCGCGGTCGGCAAACGGGATGGGTTTGCTTTGCAAGAGTTTTTTTAAATTAGCTGGAAGATAATCGTCGGTTGATTTGCCGGTCTGTCCTGTAAACCTGCCCACCACCTTCGAATCCCGTAGTTTTCCGTATAATAAAACACTCCATGACTTCCAAACACTAAATTCCAGGTATTCGCTTTGAATGAAACTGCCGTTAAGAGTTATCGTATCTCTAAGAAACGAAGAGAATTCATTGGAGTCGTCAAGGCTGATCGGAAGATCCGTCACTTCGGAGTCGCTCAAGGTTTTCCTGAGTCGGTAGTTTAACCGAGAGCAGATCAGAAGAGCCGAATGCGTAAGACGGAATTCCTTTGTCCAATTCCGTGTCGAATCGGCCGGCCGATTATTTTCCGCCGGCGAGTGATCCCATGTACTTAAAAAACATTCCAGCCCGGCGAGCCATAAACCGAGCTCGAAAGCAATTTCTTCTGCCTGCTCGCCGGCCGGATTTGAAAACGAGTCCTTTGCCAGAAGTGCGGCTGAATATGTAATTCCCGGATTAAAGAAAGGTGTTTGCGGTGCAACGCGTTCCAAATGGGATATTCCTCACAAGAAGTTTTGTTGATAAAAAGGCGGGCAGCGAAAAATCCGCTATTTATTTTATACATTGAAACGGCCTGTTTTGGCAATGAAAATATAAGTTTTTTTTTCCCACGCAGACTGCGGTGACGAGAAATCCGAAGCGATGATAAAAAATACAGAGCTTCTTTTTGCATCTAACAACCGAGGAAAAGTCAGGGAGATGCAGCGGCTTTTTGAAGGCCTGCCGATAACGTTCCGGTGCTTGCCGGATTTTCCGGGTGTCAAAGAAGTTGAAGAAACCGGCTTAACATTTGAAGAAAACGCGGCTTTGAAAGCGCGTGGTTATGCCGGACAGACAGGCCTTTGTGCTCTGGCAGATGATTCTGGACTGGAAATTGCGGCTTTGGGTGGTGCACCGGGAGTGCACTCGTCCCGGTATGCAGGCGCACATACGGGGTATGACGAAAAGATAAGGCTGCTGCTGCACGAAATTGATCGAACCGGAGATGTCCGGCGAAATGCAAGATTTGTTTGTGAAATGGCGCTGGCGGACAAGAATGGCGAAATACTTACGACCGCGAGAGGGGTTTGTGACGGTTTTATTGCGAACGAGCTGCGCGGAACGAACGGTTTCGGCTACGATCCGATATTCATTCCGGCTGGATATGACGCGACATTTGGCGAGTTGCCCGATGATATTAAACAGCAAATTAGCCATCGCGGACATGCTTGTGTGAAAATAATGCGATATTTACTTGATTTTATCGCTGTTTGACTTGACCAATCCAGTTTTCGCCTGTAAAATTCGACACTTGGACTCGTTTCTTAGATGAAACACGGGGCGTAGCACAGCCTGGTAGTGCGCACGGTTTGGGACCGTGAGGCCGCAAGTTCGAATCTTGCCGCCCCGACCATTCAAACCGGCCCAAGAAATTTAGCCCAACTCTGCTGTTTTACTTGCAGACAACCCAGTTCTTTAAAGAATTTCTTATTATTCACAATTACATTGGAGGTTACTTAAATTATGGCTCGTATGACTCAAACGGAAATCGTTACCGCCCTGGCGGACAAATCAGGAATGAAAAAGACCGAGGTCAAAAGTCTTTTTGACGCGACCGCGGCTCTTGCAACCGCCGAAGTTAAAAAGAACGGAGAATTTACGCTTCCGGGTTTTGGAAAGCTGGTAAAAGCGACCCGAAAAGCCCGCGAAGGCCGCAATCCTGCAACCGGCAAGCCGATCCAGATCCCCGCGAAAACCACCGTCAAATTTCGTCTCGGAAAAGCTATGAAAGATGCAGTAGGCGGAAAATAACAGTAAATTCCCTTTACAAATTACGGCCGGCGGATATAAAGTCCGCCGGTTTTTTATTTGCACAGTCGATTTGAGAAAAAAATCACAAAAAAAGAAAAAAAACCGTGACACTTGCGTAATAATTTGTTAACATTTCATTACAAGTTGACACGCGAGCTAAACATCCCAATTTATCTGCAACGTTAAGGTTGATAATTTCAACTGAATAAAGAAACAAAGTGCTTTATAAAAAGCATTGTGTTGGGTCCGAATTATTCGGATTAATGTGATTAATTTAACCGGATGGGTAAATATCATCAAGGAGAAAAAAAGTGGCAGCAGCGAAACAAATGACATTGCAGGATCGTATTCTGCAAATCGATCACATACAGGCACGCCGATTTTCTAAATTGGCAGGCGATGCCGTTGACATTGCAACCGAGGGAATTATCAGACATCTTCGGGCTTGTGTCCGAATGGAAGTCAACCCCGATGCATCGGCCGTCCGCGAAATTATAGATGACGCGTTAAACGGGAGAAGAGTCTTTGCCGAAACGTCAAACGATCTTCTCGCAGCTTAATAGTTTTATTTTAGCAATAATATCGGCCGCCTTTTACGAGGCGGCCTTTTTTTGTAACGCCGCCCGTCCCGGCGGCTGTCCTGATGGCGTCCCGCCGTCAGACACGCGAGCGGGCACGCAAGACTTTACCGCAGTCTCACTTTAAAAAGAGTGTAATCGCCAATAAGTTCGCCGCTGTGGCGTTCGTACCATTTATCCAGTTTGGAAAGATCCGGTGCCCCGGAGTTTTGCAGTACGACGTAAGAGATGGTTGGATTGGCAGCGTCGTCGGCGCCGAATTGCGCAATATATGCACTATACATTTGCACTTCTCCGGCAATTTCACCGTAAGTCAGAGGCACTGCATAGCTGCTCAGCCTGTCCGAGTGGCGGCCCCAGCCGAAGAGAGCGATCATTGAAACAAAATCATTTTTGAGCAGATAATCCAAGCCTTTTTCGTCGACATTCGAGTAATATAAATACTGGTAGTAACGCTCCTTGTTTTCCTGCCGGGACAGCCCCGCGAATATATGCTGATGCCGTGCCCAAAGAACGTTTTGCGGCGCGACCGACGGCAGATCGTCCCCCTGGATCATGTCGTAAGCCAGCACAGTCGAACGATGCGGATCCGCTTCGTCTTTCGCCAGTTCTTCGAGACGCCGCGCAACCGGCAGCGCCTTATCCCGTTCGATGTTCGCCCCGTCCAAAACGCGGACGGTGTAATGACATTCGACAAAGCCCCAAATTACTGCAAGTATGGCAATTGCTGCGCAGGCAATCTTCGACATGGTGAGAGCGCTGTTCAATCTACGCCGCCACAATATTCCGATCGTCAGCATCAGAGCAAGCAAAGCTACGTAATTACCGATAAAAACCTGATAATGAATAGGCTGAAGCGAGCGGCCGGTGATGATCTGCTGGTTAAATATAGCGAGCGGAACCAGTGTTAATGACACGGCAAACAGCGTCGAACGTTCTTTAATATTGATAATTCTTGCCGCAAGGCCGATTATCAAAAGGATAAGAACAAAAAAGCTGATGTATTCAGGAAAACGAAAAAGATCCGGCATTCGCGTATGGACAAGCAGCTGAACGTTGTCCATAGTTTGCGAACGTTGCGATAAAAGATATGCATACGGCAAAAGAACTACTGCCCACGCTACACCGAGAGTCGCCAACGCCTTCAAATCTCTCCGAAACCCTTCCGGCCTTTCAAAAATCAAGACCGCGCCTAAACAAGCAAGCCACGCCGCAGCCGTTGTCCAAATATAAAAATATGAATAAACCGTAAAGGCAAAACAGAGTGTGGCTAGAGCTCCGTAAATCCACTTTGGACTTTGGACTATGGACTTTGGACTTTTTTCCTGCAGCATCTTCCAAACAAGCCCGATCATCCCAAAAAAAGCCGGGAAACCCATCGCCGGAATATAACGCCTGAAGCCGGGAAAATAAGGATACGAAAAACCGGTTCCGAGAATTTCGCCGATCGCACCTTCGCCCGCAGCGAGTGCTCCGCCGCAAAATACGACGAGGCTTGCGGCCATAGCGAACCACGAATCGCCGGTAACCATCCCGACCAGCCAAAACGCAGCCAGCGCCGCCAGGAAACCCGCTGCCGCACCCGCCAAAGTCATCGCCCACGGCGTTTCGATTCCGAGCAGGCGTGCAGGTAAAGCTATCGCATAAGGCGCGGCAAACTGTATCGAAAAAAGCGATTCGGGCTGCGGCGTTTCGGGCAAATTGTCACGCCCGGAATAAGGATCGTTCTTACGCGGCCGCCCATCGATCAACGCCCGCACATATGATGCATACGCCACTTCATCAATATCGTTATACGCGTAATGCCCGTTCCAATCGTCACCGCGCAGATACAGCATTTTCATCTGCGGGTAAAGGGTAAAAATTGCGAGAAAGATCCCGGCGATAATGCCGAAGCGTATTTTCATAATGAAAAATGGACCAAATGCCAATGGAAAATTGCTCATACATTTTCCATTTTCCATTGTCTATTGTCCATTTAACAAAAAAACCGGACATCATCTCTGACGTCCAGTTGGAGGTTATGAATAGTCTGCAGCTACAAATTGTCGTGGATGCCGGCTGCACCATTTGGGGCTTGATATACTGTAATCAAGCTGTAAGGCACGGAATTTGCTTGAAGTATCTTGAAGTATAAAGACAGGATCTGGTTGTTCGATTAACATTCACAAGCCGAATCGCTGTTTTTAGGAGATTTTATGCGTAAAAAAGTACTCATTGCTGAGGATCAAAATGACATTCGGCGAATGATGAAAGTGATGCTCGAGCTACACGGCTATGAAGCCATTGAGGCCATTGACGGCTTAGATGCGGTGGAAAAGACTTGTCAATTCAACCCCGATCTTGTTCTTATGGATCTTGCAATGCCGGTTTTGGGGGGCATAGATGCAACGAAAGCTATCAGGCACTTCGATCATAACTCTAATGTCCCAATCGTGGCCTTAACGGCTTATGGCGATTTTTACAAGCAAAAGGCCATTGACGCAGGCTGTACCGACGTCATAGGGAAGCCCATGGTATTTGAAAGTTTCAAAGCCACCATCGATAGCTATTTGTATCCAGCCGCAGCTTAGCAAGGAGCACGAAGGGTCGCTGGCTTTAACAACTTGGACAGAAAGCAAAACAGGCTTCGGCTCTACTGAGTCTGGGCCTATTTTCTTTGGTTCGAATATTGAACATTTGAGCGTCAGCAACATTGAACACTTGAGACTTTTGGCGTCCCGGATTAGACTGCAAACTATGAGTTTATACGACAGAATAGTCGCCGACATCACCGACGCTATGAGGGCAAGGAATGCAGGGCGGCTTTCGACGCTGCGGATGGTCAAGGCCAATCTGATGAACAGGCAGATTGAGAAGGGCGGCGAGCTTACGGATGAGGAGATCGCGAAAGCTTTGCAATCGCTGGTAAAACAGAGGCGGGATTCGATAGGGCAATACGAGAAGGCCGGGCGGAGCGACCTGGCCGAAAAGGAAGCCGCGGAGATTGAACATATCGAGATTTACCTGCCGCAATCGGCCACTGCAGAGGATATCGTCGAGGCAGTCGCCGAAGCGATGGCCGATACGGGTGCGTCTTCGATCAAGGAAATGGGCGTTGTGATGAAAGCGGTGATGACAAGGCTTGGCGGCAAAACTGCCGACGGGAAAATGGTCAGCGAGGCCGTGAGAGCGAAGTTAACTTGAGCCGGAGCACGGGCATCCTGCCCGAATGCGTGCATCACGCAAAATTCTTGTTGATTGGTTGTTGAGTATTACCGAACGGCTTGTGAACGCGCGGCGTTCATTCGGGCAGGATGCCCGTGCTCCAGTTAACCAAAAATATTGCGGACTTTTTCGATAAAAGATTCGTTGTTAAAATCCGTGTCCTCGACATCGGCGAGCTGTTCGAGCAATTTACGCTGTTCCTTGGTCAAAGTTTTTGGAGTTATCAGCGTAACAGCGACGAAGAGGTCGCCTTTTCCGCGGCCTCCGAGAGCGGGCATTCCCTGCGATTTGATGCGGAAGATCGTCCCGGTTTGCGTTCCGGCCGGAATTTTCAGGTACTCTTCACCTTCCAAAGTTTTCACCTTTACCTCCGCACCGAGTGCCGCCTGGGCAAAAGTTACGGGCACTGCCGAATAGAGATTTGCACCCTGGCGTTCAAAAGTTTCGTGCTCGGCGACGTGTAGTACGACGAAGAGATCGCCGGAAGGGCCGCCGTTCGGGCCTACTTCACCTTCGCCGGTGACGCGGAGACGCGAGCCGGTTTCAACGCCGGCGGGAATCTTTACGTCTAAGGTCTTTTCTTTCTCGACGCGTCCGGCGCCGCTGCATTTTTTGCACGGCGTGCGAATTATCCGACCGGTTCCCCGGCAGTTCGAGCAGGTCCGCATAACGCTGAAAAAGCCTTGCTGATAGCGCGTCTGCCCGCTTCCCTTGCAGGTAATACAGGTTTCGGCGGTCGTGCCTTTTTCGGCGCCTTTGCCGTCGCATTCGCCGCAGGTTTCAAGTCGCGGGATTCGAAGTTTCTGTTCCTTGCCGGCCGCTGCTTCCTCGAGCGTGATCTCGAGATCGTAACGCAGGTCGGAGCCTCGCTGTACCGTCGTGCGGGAGCCGCCGCGCGAGCCGAACATATCGCCGAACCCGAACATATCGAAGATGTCCTCGATATTCGAAAATCCCGGGTCAAATCCCGCTCCGGCGCCTGCCGCCGCGTGGCCGAAACGGTCGTAAGCGGCACGCTTTTGCGGATCGGAAAGAACCGCGTAAGCTTCGGCACACTCCTTGAATTTGTCTTCGGCGGCGTGATCGCCCGGATTTTTATCCGGGTGATGTTGTATCGCCATCGTGCGGTAGGCGCGCTTTATTTCAAGCTCGGTCGCGGTACGTAAGACGCTTAGCACTTCGTAATAATCTTTCTTTGCCATAAATCGGTAGTCCAAGTTCCGCCATCCAAAATCAAAAATAGCGCCAGCCCAAACGAATGAACTGACGTATCAACATATTTTGCGATATCTTAACGTTTTTCTCAAGTATAAGATCGTTATTTCAACTAAAAGTATCACCGTTCAATCGAGTTTAGAACTATATCCACTTCGACAAATTAGAAAATATTGCCACAAAATCTCGTTCGCTGGTGTTTTATAAATGAGGCAGCAAAATCGGTCATCCAAGGCAGACTCAACAGCCGATTCGACAAATTTAAGCTTGCGTCGGCCAACTAATATTTTTTTATTTTATATGAAAATCCTCATTACTTTCTGTTGTATTTTACTCTCAGCAGCATTCATATCATTTGCGCAATCAACGACGCCAACTCCGGCTGAGTCTACCGCTTCGGACGAAAGCCCACCGTCTGGTATTCATGGGCCCTCTAATCCCATTCCGTCCTCATTTGTACCAAGATCAAACAACGAAAATACGAATCCGCGGTATGTTTCAAAGGACGCCCCGGTGAAGATACCGCGTTTGGAAACGCCGCCGGTCATTGACGGCGTTTTAAACGACGCGGTTTGGCAGAATGCCGCGGTTTTTGGCGATTTTTTGCAAACAAGTCCCGGCGATAATGTCGCTCCGACACATCCGACCGAGTTTATGATGGCTTACGACGCGAAAAATCTTTATATCGCCTATCGCATCAAACAGGACAGGAGTACAATTCGGGCAACCGTTGCGCGCCGCGACAATATTTTTAACGACGACTATGTTTTGACATACATCGACACGTTCAACGATCAGCGGCAGGCTTACATTATCTTTTTCAATCCGCTCGGCATCCAGGCCGACGGGACATACACCGAGGGACGCGGTGAGGATTACAGTGTCGATCTGGTAATGGAATCGAAAGGCGTCCTGACGGAAGACGGCTTTACGATAGAGGCGGCGATACCGTTCAAATCTCTTCGCTACGAAGCCGGAAAAGATAAACAGTGGGGCCTGCACATTTTCCGCCGCGTCAAATACAAGAACAACGAATACAATTCGTGGATGCCGAATAACCGGAGCATATCCGGCTCGCTAAACCAGGCGGGCCATATCACCGGCCTCGACGGAATTGAGACCACACGACAGCTCGAGATAAATCCGAGTTTTACGGTGAGCCAAACGGGCCGCCGTTCGCGCTTTACCTTTAATGATGATCCGGCCGGCCGATTTGTCAACGACGGTATCAGAGCCGAGTTTGGAATGACAGCCAAATTCAGCATTACGCCGACGATTACGCTGGATTTCGCTTACAATCCGGATTTCGCGCAAGTCGAAGCCGATGCTCCTGTAAGTACCGCAAATGTACGTTTCCCGATCTTCTTTGCCGAAAAACGCCCGTTCTTTTTGGAACGGATCGACATTTTTCAGAGTGGGCTGAATATCGTCAACACACGTTCCATCGTCGATCCGGATATCGCCGCCAAATTAACCGGCAGACGCGGGAAAAACACTTTCGGCCTGCTATATGCTTCAGACAACTCACGCGGCAATTACTCGAAAGACGAGCGTGAGAACTTGCTGCAATGTCAGCGAGGGAGGCTGGCAACACCCGACGAAAAGATTGTTTGCGGTATTGAGCGTTTTGTGGACAAGAACGTAGATATCGGGGTTCTACGACTAAAACGCGATGTCGGCAGACAGCACAATCTGGGATTTTTTGCCACGACTTACAACTTTGTCGATCGTCATAACCATACAGCAGGTTTTGACGGGCGATTTCGCCTCAGTCCGAAAATTGTAAACGAATTCCAGGTTGTCGGAACGCACACACGCGCCAATTTTTACGATCCCGATCTGGACAGCTCCTTTTATAGAACAGGCAACGGCTTAGGGTACAGGATTTATCTCGAGCGGGCTGATCGAAATTTGTATATGAACTATGTTGCTTTTGGCCGCAGCAGCAATTATGTTGCCGATGTGGGATTTACAAGCCGCGTCGATACAAATTATCTCGGCTCTTTTATTCAGTATCAAACCGACCGGGACGCCAATAAAAGCATTATCTTCAAGCGCATCAACAATGCAACCAATATCAGCTATGATTGGAGCGGGCGCAGTCAGCATTTCATTTCGGAAACTCAAGGGATGCTAGCACTTCAGCGTCAAACCTTTATCGGTCTAGGCTATCAGCGCGGTTATGAACGAGTCTTTGAACACGAATTCGGGCAGCGGCGCAGTTTGACCCGAAAAACAAATCCGCTAGGGGCATTTTTCGGGCCGGATTCGGAGCGGTCAGCTTATTTCAACACTATTTATGGTTTGTTAGAAACGACGCCCCACAAAAAGTTCTTCGGTTTTTTTCTTTTCGATTACACGGCAGGGCAGCTCGATTTTGACCTCGGAGCGGGGCCGGATTTTCCTCGTGTCAGCCCTGCGATTGTCGAATATCGAGCGCAATGCGCAGCCCAGCCGTCAGTTTGTTCAAGTCTTCCGGTTCCCGGCTTCGACCCAGGCCCGGGTAATCAACTTACGCTCGAGGCCAACCTGCGGTATCAATTGACAACCGCTTTTCAGACGCAACTGAATTTCACGAAAAGAAAGCTTGTCCGCAACGACACCGGTCTCCCGGCATTTGACGATAATATTTTCAGTTCGCGTTCCACGTATCAATTCACACGTAATACATTTGCCCGGCTGCGGCTCGATTATTCGACTTTGAGCAACCGCATTCGTCCGCAATTCGTGCTTGGCTGGACACCGAGCCCGGGAACAGCCCTGTATGCGGGCTACAACGACGATATAAATTACAACGGCCGCAATCCGTTCACGAGAGTACCCGAGTCGGGTTTCCGCGGAAACGGGCGCAGCTTTTTTATCAAGGCTTCGTATCTTTTCCGCAAGAGCTTTTAGGATCAGGGAGCGTGTTTGTAAAAAGAATATACATTCGAAATCAGAACCAAGCAAAATGCACAAAAATATCCCGACGATGTCTCAAACCGTCATCAGCATAGCTTCGGTGATTCGCCCGGCGGTTTCTTCGACGCTTGCTATTAAGTGCTTTACTTTCGCGGGATCGGCGGTCGACATTGATTGCTCGGCGGTATTGAGGGCAGCGTTCATTTCGATCTGTACTTCGAGCGGGAATGACTTGCCGACTTCGGCCAACGCTCTTCGAGCGTTTACAATCATGTTTTCCAGCCGGTTCAGCTGTATTATTATTTCCCGCTCATCGCGGTCCGTTTCGACAAAACTTTCAGCTTCATTGATAAGCCGTTCGATCTCGCCGGGCGCAATTCCCGATGACGGCGTGATCTGTATTGCCTGCTCCAGCCCCGTCATTTTGTCCTGAGCGGAAACGTTGACAATGCCGTTGGTATCCACCTCGAAGGTAACATCGACCTGCGGCACGCCGCGCGGCGCCGGTGAAATTCCAACAAGCTCGAACTTGTTCAAGCTGCGATTTGCGCCCGCGATCTCGCGTTCGCCTTGCAAAATATGAATCTCGACCGTTTGCTGATTATCGACGACGGTGGTAAAAGTCATCGTATTTTTGAGCGGAATTGTCGAATTACGCTCAATAAGCTTTACGAATAGCCCGCCTCTCGTTTCAAGGCCAAGGCTAAGCGGCAGAACGTCCAGCAAAACGATATCCTTGACGTCGCCGGTCAGCACGCCGCCCTGGATCGCCGCACCCATCGCGACAACTTCGTCCGGGTTGATCTCAGCCGATGGCTCCTTTCCGAAGACTTCCGTAACCGTGCGGGCGATGATCGGGGAGCGCGTCTGCCCGCCGACCAAAAGGACTTTATCGATCTGGGAAGGCTCGAGTTTTGCGTCCCAAAGTGCTTTCTGGCACGGCTCGACCGAGGCTTCAACAAGATCCTGCACGAGTTCGTCAAATTTATCACGCGTCAAATTTACGTTGATATGTTTAGGACCGGACTCTCCGGCGGCGATAAACGGCAGGCTGATATTGGTTTCCGCAACACTGGAAAGCTCGCATTTTGCCCGCTCGGAGGCTTCCTTTAAACGTTGAAGCGCGAGGCGGTCTCCTTTCAGATCGATTCCGCTGTCGTTTTTGAACACCTCGACAACCCAATCCATAATACGCTGGTCGAAATCCTCGCCACCGAGAAATGTATTGCCGGAGGTGGAAAGAACCTCGAAGACTCCGTCGTTTATTTCAAGGATCGAGATATCGAATGTTCCGCCGCCGAGATCGTAAACAGCTATCTTTTCATTCTTGTTCTTGCCAAAGCCGTAGGCGAGCGCCGCGGCAGTAGGCTCATTTATTATTCGTTCGACCTCAAGGCCGGCGATCTTGCCTGCATCGCGCGTTGCCTGTCGCTGCATATCGTCAAAATAAGCCGGAACGGTGATGATAGCTTCGGTAACTTTATCGCCGAGAAACTCTTCGGCGGCATGTTTTAACCGCTGCAGCACAATGCCGGAAATCTCAGGCGGGCTGTAAACGCGGTCGAGAACCTTGATGTGCGCGTCGCCGTTCGGTGCTTCGACGATCTCGAAAGGAACAGTTTCGCGCATTTTCTCCACCTCTGGAGCATTGAATTTGCGCCCGATCAAACGCTTGACTGCATAGAGCGTATTAACCGGATTGGTAACCGCCTGACGCCTGGCTATCTGGCCTACCAGCCGTTCGTCCCTGTCCGTAAAGCCGACAACGGACGGCGTCGTGCGGCCGCCTTCCTTATTAGAGATTATCTGCACGGTCCCGCCTTCCAGGACGGAAACGCAGCAGTTGGTCGTTCCCAAATCAATTCCGATAACTTTGCTCATATGATGAAGTTCCTTTTAGCTGTAATGTCGGGGGAGAAAATGCGGGAATCTATTCGTTTTCCGGAGTTTCACCGGGTGATGCCGGATCTGTATCGCCGGGAGTAACGCTTTCGTCTTTTGGGAAGGGGCCGTTTGGAATTACGGCGTCATCGTAATCGTCGCTCACGGCGGCCTTCGAAGCTTCGTTGACCGGTAAGTACTTCGAAACTTTTACCATAGAATGCCGGATTACCTTTTCGCCGATGCGATAGCCGCGTATCAATTCCTCGAAAATCATGTTTGGAGGAAGATCGCTTGATTCCTCGATTGCGACGGCTTCGTGGAAATGCGGATCGAAGATGCTTCCCACAGTGTCGATAGGCAGAATTCCCATGTCAGCCAAAACCTCTTTTACCTGTTGGTTTACAAGAGCGATGCCGTCAAAATACTGCAGCAGTTTATTCCGTTTGGTTTCCGGCAATTCCGAAGCGAATTTCATCGCTCTGTCCAGATTGTCGAGGGCCGGAAGCATCTTGATGGCGAGAATGCTAAGCAGATTTTGAAAAGTTTCGCCGCGCTCGCGTGCGGTGCGGGATTTGAACGATTCAAAGTCCTTCGCCCGGCGCTGGGAATTTGTAAACATTTCGCTGCGTTCGGCCTCCAAGACGGCGACCTTCCTCTTTAGTTCCGTTATTTCTTTTTCAAGCTGAAAATTGGGATTTCGATCCTGCTCAGAAAATAGCGTAACAACGGGCGATATGTTGTCTTGTCCGGTAGGCGGATGCTCGACGCTAAGGTACTCGGGAAACTCATCATCGTCTAAATCCTCAGCGATCTCGATAAAGGTCGTGTCCGCCGTTATATGCAGGTCCTTTTCCTTTGCTTCGAGCTCTTTGATAAAATCGTCAACCTTGGCCGATTCGTCGATTACCGAGCGGTCAGAAAGGTCTTCTATATTTTCTGTTTCGTTGTTGGGATTCATTACAAAAATTGGCGAAATTGCTTTAGTTTGGGAAATTAAGTGGGACGGTTAAGGGAACACGAATAAGCATTCTTTTCAAATCTATTTACTCGTAATACATTTAGTTATTAGAGACGTCTTTGGACATAATTTTTTCGAGTACGCGTGCGACATAGGAGACGATCGAGATCATTCTTGCGTATTCAATTCGTGTCGGCCCGAGCACGCTGAGAGTTCCTATTGCCGAGCCGTTGCCGATCCTGTACGGGGCTGAGATAAGCGTACAGTTTTGAAACGAAGGCGTTCGATTTTCGCGGCCGATGACGACTTGAACGTCGCCCTGGGCCGAATGATCGCAGGCGATGCATTCGTTGAGGATCTCGATCAACCGTGATTTCTCGCCGATAGTGCTGAGCAGGTCGCGAAGCCTTTCAAGATCAGCGAAATCGCTTTTCTTCAGGATATTCGACGTGCCATCGACAAAAATCTCGCTGAGCCTGTCTTCTTCATCCTCAAGACTTTGCGAACAAAGAATCACGGCTGTCTGCAGCAATTTGTCAAAAAGCGCCTTTTCCTCATGCATCAGCTTGAGGATATCCGAACGGATCTCGGACAGGCTCTTCCCAGCAAATTCCGCATTCAGATAATTCGCTGTGCGGTCGAGCTCTTCCTTCGAAAAAATCACGTTCAGCCGAATTATCCGGTTATGAACGATATTCGGTGCCGAAACTAAGACGATGAGAATTCGTTTGTCGGAAAGATTGACAAATTCGATATGCTGCAGGCGGTCGCTGGCAAGCGAAGGCGAAACCACGATGCCTACATTATTTGAAAGAGCTGAGAGAAGCTGCGAGGTACGTTCCATCAACCTGTCCGGCGTCGAAGCAAATTCCCCCGCACTCAGACCGAATTCATCACCGATGCGGTAAAGGTCGTCACTCGAGATACTTAGAACGCCAAGCAGATTGTCAACGTAAAACCTGTAGCCCTTGTCGGTCGGAATGCGTCCGGCAGATGTGTGCGGCTGTTCCAGAAGGCCGAGCTCTTCCAGTTCACCCATCACGCCGCGAATAGTTGCCGAACTTAAACCTGAAGCATTGGCAAATTTTTCCGCAATCGTTTTCGACCCGACAGGCTCGCCCGTGACAAAATGTTCGTTGATTATTGCTGAGAGAATGGTCTGGGCGCGAAAATCAGGAAAACTGGGGTTTTTCTGTAAATTCAGGTTTGATTCGCGCGGCAGCATCTTTTCACGGCGAGATCGGAAACGTATGAAGCGTGAGGGGCTTACTTCCCACTTATTTGATACCATTTCAGTTCGGAGTTGTCAAGAAATATTAGTTTAACTGCGATAAACAAACTTTATGCGGAACGGGACTTTTGCCATTAGTGATTTTTATGAAGAGGCCTTTCGCGCGTTTAACGGAAAACGTATGATGCCCGAGATCGACGTGCGTTTTTACCCGTATATCGGAATAAATCACACGATCCGCGTTCGCGAAGGCAGAGTTTTTGTACGAATCGCTGAAATCTGCCGTGAGATGCCGCCGATCGGCCATCAAGCACTGGCATTTATTCTGGTAGCCAAACTGTTGCGGAAAAAAGTGCCGCAGCACGCACGAGAAATCTATTCCCGGTTCATAAAAACGCAGGAGATCCGCGAGAAAGCTGCTGAAAATAAACGCGCCCGCGGTAGAAAGGTTGTTTCCACGCACAAAGGCGTCGTTTACGATCTCAGGAAGATTTTCGAGCGCCTGAACCGCGATTATTTTCGAGGCTCTATACCCGTGCCTGTTTTAAGCTGGTCTGCGAGAAAGACTTATCGTATACTCGGCCATCACGATTCGACGCACGAAACAATCATAATCAGCAGATCTCTGGACGCCTGCGATGTGCCGAAATACGTCATCGAATACGTCGTTTTTCACGAAATGCTGCACATCCACCATCCGACACAGCACCGTGACGGACGGCGTTATAACCACACGCCGCAATTTCGAAAAGACGAGAGAAAATTTGCATATTTTGAGGAAGCGGAACGTTGGATCGAAAGAAATGTGCGGAAGTTGAAGAAGAACGCGAAGAGGAAATAACGGGCTTCACCGAGTCGGGTGGATGATCATTTTTTTCCTTTATATGCCCGCCGGATGGTTTCGTAGCAATCGCACGTAATGCTCTCTAAACCGTCGCGGTCTACGATAGTAATGTTTCCCCGCGAATAGGTGATATATCCCGTATTCTGCATTTCTATGGCCGCGAGGGTTACACTAGCCCGCGTGGCTCCAAGCATCACCGCAAGCAGCTCCTGCGTAACCCGCAGATGATTGGAATCAGAACGGTCATGACACATTAGCAGCCACCTCGAAAGCCTTTCGTCAAGCGGATGGAGCCGGTTGCACAGTGCTTTCTGGCTGATCTGCATCATTAATTTCTGCGTGAAGCTAAGCAGCGAATCATGCAGCACGCCGCATTGCCCGAAATATTTTCTGATTGTTTCGGTCTTTATGCGCAGCGCTCCGCTTCCGAACTGGACTACGCTTTCATTGGGCGTTGACTCGGCGCCCAGCACTGCGTCGACTCCGGCCGCACCTTCGCCGCCGATGATGCCTACCTCTGCGCTTTGCCCGCCTTCCGTATATGCGATTATCGAAATCATCGCGCCGTCCGGAAAATAGACATACTCGATTTTTTCATCAGGCCGGTAGAGAATGTGGGCATGCGGGAGATTTACACGTTCGAGATGAGGCAGCAGAAGCTCCAATTCATTGTTTGGCAAAGCGTTCAGGATTTGATTTCGCGTTGACGGTAGTTGTTCGGGCATCGTTGTTTCCTTAAAGTGCGGCCGCACGTATAAACGCGGCTTTGCGGCACAAGGATATGGGCTTAAGCAATTCCCGATGTCGAGTAATGAATTCTCAATAACAATGCCAAAGACGGTTGCCGCCTCGCATATTAAAACACAGCTTCAGCAAACACAAGAGATTAAGGCAAGCCAGCAGAGTCTGCACGTCCTGATGGCCGGAACATTGGTTCGGGTTCGAAAGAATCTCTATCCAGCAGAAGTTTAACCGTTTCTGTTAGGCTGTCGAGGTCGTTAGGTTTTACCAAATAAGCTGTTGCGCCTGCAGTTTCGGCAGCTTCCCGATCGGGCTTTCCTGATATCGCCGAAAAAAACAGAATCGGCGCGATTTTGTCCGTTTCCCGAATTCGGCGGCATATGTCTATACCGGAAATCTCAGGCAGCAGGAAATCGAGTATATATAAATCGAAAGGCTGCGCCGCGATCAGGGCCAAAGCCGCATTGCCATCCGCGACCGCCGTAATTCCGTAAGCCGGATCCGCCTGCCGCAGCAGAAAACAGATCATTTCACGGGAATCCCGATCATCGTCCACATACAGTATCGTCCGGTTCGGAGAGCGCAAATATCACCTCAGAATACTAAGAGAACCTAAGTTATAACGTTTATAGAGTCGGGCTGAAAAATGCAGGCTTGAAAATAATTGAAGCCTGCGAATGACGTTTTCAGTCAAGTAACATTTTTCCGTAAAATACAGTTAAAATTATTTATATCTAAATAAACAGTTACTGTCTGTTTGATAGCAAACATACACAGAAAAGGAAGTTAGCGGCTCTCGTAACAATCAATCCCCTGTAGCGGTAAGCATTTATTTTTGCGAGAGTGAAGTCGTCATAAGTTTTTAAACTCTTCCTCCAAATGTTTCATTCATTGGCACTGAGTTCAGCAAGATTCGACTCTATCCGTCTGGAATGCTGCATCATTTTCTTCCCTTTGACTTAAAAGCAAACAAAATCTTCGCTTCACATTGTCGTTCGAGTGGCAATGCCGTATACCCGCGACTAACCTCTCCTTTATTTTTTGAATTCATAATGATTTTATCAGAATTCTCCCTAATCGCGGCAAAATATTCCGACGATTCAACAAAATCATTTGCAACTGCAGGTTAATCTGTGCATCATTGGAATTGTCAATCCTTCTCTCGCGTATCAACGGTGATGCGCCCCGACATAAGTTTTATTCGACGGCGTTTTGGAGTTCGAGAGGCAGGGCAGTTTTATAGGTCATAGAAGTAGCTCCGATATCGGGCATCCGAACGCAATCCTTCGCAGGCCGACCGTTTCTCCGAAGAACATATCGCATTCGACACTTCTTTTTAGCGTCCCCAGCAAAAGGGAAATAAGGAAAAATATAATGTCAATGAAACTCTATGTAGGAAATCTTTCCTTCGATACATCGAACAGCGAACTGCAGGAATTATTTGCGACAATAGGAACCGTTGAATCGGCAACAGTTGTTGAAGACCGCGACACTGGCCGCTCACGCGGGTTCGGCTTTGTCGAAATGTCCACGAAAGAAGAAGGCGACAACGCTATCGATCAGCTCAACGGCAAAGAAGTAAACGGCCGTGAGCTAAAGGTGAACGAAGCTAAGCCGCGAGAAAATCGTGCCGGCGGTGGCGGCGGTGGTGGTTACGGCGGAGGAGGCGGAGGCGGCGGCCGTGGTGGAAGCCGTGGTGGTGGAGGCGGTAATCGCGGTGGCGGCGGCGGCGGCGGCTACGGCGGCGGGTCAAACCGCTGGTAGTACGGACTAAAAATTAACGATAAAATGCCTGCGGCTTACGGCTGCAGGCTTTTTTTAATTAAGCACGTTGTAAAAATAAATTATCTGTTTCGCTTTTTTGCCGGGGATTTAGAGCTCCGGATCGGGGTGGGCTGAAAATTTGAACCCGCTTTTAAGATTGGAGCCGTCTTTCGAATTTTGAATTCCAATTTGCCGACAAATTCATTATTAATATAAATATCTGCACGGTATTTGCCCTCTGTCCATTTGCCGTCAGGACGGCCCAAAAAATTCACGCGATTTTGTTCCTGTTTTGTGGTGTAGGTCGTCGAGACTACCTTTGTTTCCGCCCGCACTCCCAAGACG
>JACDAY010000281.1 GCA_013695195.1 Blastocatellia bacterium
GCAAATTTTGTGGCTTTGACCGAAACCGAAAAACGGCCGGCGATAATTCTCGGCACGAGCTCTGACCGAATCGGTACGCCTTCGGGACAGTCGTTTTATGTTACGGCAAGCAAAAGTTTTGAACGCGAAACGAGACTGCCGATCGCCCCGTACATCGGCGTCGCTTACGGCACATATGAGAAAAAGGCTCGCGTTATAGGCGGGCTTAACGTATTCTTTCCGAAAGGGTTTTCGTCGACGATACTTTACGACGGTGTAAAAGTTCATCCAACGCTCAACTATACTCGCGGGCGTCATCAATTCGGCTTTATTCTGGTCGAAGGTAAAAAGGCCGGAGTGAACTACAGCGTTTCTTTCTAAACGCGGTGCTAAATTCTGTTACAACGATAAGAATAACAAGACCAAATAGAGCAGAGGGAACAAGACGATCTAGCTGAAGAGAGTCGGAATATTATTTCCTTTCAGGACAGCGTCCAAACCAAAATGCTCGTATGCAAGCCTCGTCGCCAGGCGTCCGCGGGGCGTGCGGTTCAGGAAACCGATCTGCAGCAAATATGGTTCGATGATCTCCTCGATAGAATCTTTTTCCTCCTGCAGCGCCGCACAGAGCGTTCCGAGGCCAACAGGGCCGCCGTCAAACTTTTGGATGATCGTCATCAACAGCTTTCGGTCCATTTCATCAAGGCCGTAAGTATCTACTTCCATTCGATTTAGTGCATCTTCGGCGACGGTTTCGGTGATGCGTCCGTCGTAATCGACCTCGGCATAATCGCGGACTCGGCGAAGCAGCCGGTTAGCGATTCGCGGAGTTCCACGCGCTCGTTTTGCAATTTCCCTCGAACCGGTCGAGTCGATTTCGACATTCAGAATATTTGCCGAGCGCTCGACGATCTGCTGAAGCTCGTCGATACCATAAAAATCAAGGTGAAAAATGATCCCGAAGCGGCCGCGTAACGGTGCAGTGATCAAACCGGGACGCGTTGTCGCGCCCACAAGTGTAAATTTGGGTAATTCGAGTTTGATCGAGCGCGCCGCAGTTCCCTGGCCGATCATAAGATCGAGGTTATAATCTTCCATCGCCGGATAAAGGATTTCCTCGATGGCCGGATTCAAACGATGAATTTCGTCGATAAAAAGCACGTCGCCTTCTTCGAGATTGGTAAGAATAGCAGCCAGGTCGCCGGCCTTTTCGATGATCGGCCCGGCAGTAGACTTCAGAGTCGAACCCATCTCATTTGAAACAATAACGGACAACGTGGTTTTGCCGACGCCCGGCGGACCGGTCAAAAGTATATGATCCAGAGCTTCGCGGCGTTTGAGGGCCGCCTTCATAAAGACGCGAAGATTGTCCTTGATCTTTTTTTGGCCGATATATTCGCCAAGCTGCGCCGGACGAAGCGAAATCTCAAAGCGTTTTTCTTCGTCGAGAGGCTGGACGTCGCGAATGTCTATTGTTTCAATATCTTCCATCTCTAAATTATTTAGCCAGCAATTGCAGGCTTTGTCTGAGCAATTTTTGAACGCTTAATTCCGCCCCGTCCTTCATCGTCTGCTGCAAGGCTTTTTCTGCTGCGTTTCGCTGATAACCGAGATTAATGAGCGCAGAAAGAGCATCGTCGAAAACCGCGTCCGCCGTTTTTTTAGACGCTAATGTCGTTGGCGATCCCGGGATTCCGGATGCTGTGAGTTCGCCGACCTTGTCCCGCAATTCAATTACCAGTCGTTCGGCGGTTTTGCGGCCGACGCCTGGAATGGATGTCAAACGCGCGAGATCATCCGAGCGAAGAGCAGCAATTATCTCATCGGCGCTCATGCCGGAAAGCATCGTGATGCCGGATTTTGCGCCGATGCCCTGGACCGATATCAGTTTTAGATATAGCTCGCGCTCACGTAAAGTGCGAAAGCCGAAAAGCTGAATCGCGTCTTCGCGAACATGAGTGAATATTCTAAGCTGGACGTCGGAACCGATCTCGCCTAGCTCGTAAAAGGTCGAAAGAGGAATCGTAACTTCGTAGCCGACACCGCCGACATCGAGAATTACCGAATTCGCCTGTTTTTCCAGCAGTTTGCCTGAGAGAAATGCGATCATTTTTTATCCAAAAGACCGGATTTTTGTATTACCGATTCAGAATAAAGTTTTGCCTGAAGAATGATTTCGAATGTTACTTCATGCGTAAATGGCACCCAATCAGCGCCCCAGATATTCTCCTGAATGCTCCCGCTATCGAGCAAAATTGCTTCACAATCAGCATGCAAAGCCCCACCGCCTGCTAAGATTTCCTGCTCAACATCGACCGCCAGCTTAATATAGTTTCGAGCGACTGCATCATTTCTTTCATTTGTTCCGGCGTAACTTTTGTAGTGATCAGAATAGCTTTCATTGGGATTTTACTGTTTCACACTTGAAACACGAATTGTAAAGTATTACGGGTTTAAGGGCAACGGGGAAAAACGCTTTGGTCATCAATGCAGATAGGGGATTATCCCAATCGATGATAATGATGAAGGCCGAAAAAATCTCCGAAGTGTCGACTAACCGCCTCAGCATATACCTTCGCTGTTTGAACGAGCTTGCTGCGGAAGGTGAAAGAATGGTTTCGTCCGGTTCTCTGGAAAGTAGATTTAATTTGAACTCGGCGCAGATCCGCAAGGATCTGGCGAATTTCGGTGAATTCGGTGTACGCGGCGTCGGTTATTACGTCAAAAGCCTGCGTGAACACTTAATCACAATTCTCGGCCTCGATAAGGAACATCGGGTTTGCATTATCGGTGCGGGAAGATTAGGAACGGCCCTTGCAGATTATTATGGTTTCAAATCATCGAATTTCCAGGTATTCGCGCTTTTTGACATCGACAAAACAAAGATCGGAAAAAAAGTTGGAAAAGTAAAAATTTTCGACATAAAAAGCTTTGCGGAGATCGTCAAAAGAGATAATATAGATGTAGCGGTTATTGCGGTGCCAGGTGAATTTGCCCAGAATGTCCTGGAGCTGGTGACCAGGGCGGGAATTAAAGCGGTAATGAATTTTGCCCCAGTTCCGCTCAGGGTCTTGGATGGCGTGAAGCTGAAAACGATAGATTTGACGACTTCGCTCGAAAGTTTGTCTTGTTTTCTGGCCGGTTCGAATGGAAAATATTTGAAACCGATTTCGAAAAATGGCCGTATATATTAGTAACAGTATACAAGAGGTGAATGACATGTTGTACAGAGGATTGCTTAAGAGGTTTTTACCATTTTTCCTGACCTTCGCGGTCGGACTGTTTATTGCCAGCTTTTTTATGGCGATTTCTTCTCCATCGTTTAATTTTCGCCGCAGCGGCACGCACAAACATCGCGAAATACAGCGTTTGAGAATTGAGAACAAAGAGCTTCGCATGGATGTATTGAGGATGAAGCGGGAGCTTGAGGAAGCGCGCCGAAATTCATTTGACGTAACATTTCCGGTCGAAGAAGTTCCGCCGTTCGAAATGGACGCCCCGCTGCCGCCTCAGACAAAGGCTCCGCGATACGGACGCTAATTTATTAGCGGAAAATATAACCGCAGGTTAACGCATAATCATTTGATGTGTTAATCTGTGGTTTCGTTTTTTTGTTCCGGCTAACTTCAGTCTGTCTGCTTTTTCGTTTATGGACGAACAATCCGCCCGAAAACTTATTTGTGAAGTCGGCAAATTGCTTTACGAAAGAAGCTATGTAGTTTCGTCGGATGGCAATGTCAGTATAAGGCTCGATGAAAATCGCGTTCTGGCGACTCCGACAATGACGTGCAAGGGCCGTATGGACGAGGATTGTTTGGCGGTTACGGACATGGACGGCAAGCCATTGACGGAGAAAAAAGCTTCGTCTGAACTTGCGATGCATTTGCTGATCTACAAAATACGTCCCGACATAAAGGCTGTTTGCCATGCACATCCGCCGCACGGAACGGCGTTCGCGGTCGCCGGGCTGGCTATCGATAAACCAATTTTGTCCGAGGTTATTCTGACATTGGGCTGCGTTCCGCTGACGGATTACGGAACGCCCTCGACCGACGAACTTACCGAATCAATGAAGCCTTTTGTGCAGCATCACAACGCTCTGCTTATGGCTAATCACGGCGCGGTCGCATACGGCGAAGACCTGTGGCAAGCATTCGACCGGCTCGAAACGCTTGAACATACCGCAAAAATAGCAATACTCGCCAAAGCGTTGGGCGGCGCGAATGATCTTCCTGCCGATGCCATCGAAAAACTTATAAATATTCGTGAAAAAGCCGGCTATTTAGGCGAATCAGCCAGATGTCAGTCATGCGGTTATCTACATGAAGCGAAAATAACATGTGCTGCGGATAAAAACGGAGCGAAAGTCGCTTTTACGCGCGAAGAATTGATCGAGCTTTTGAGCCAGGCGGCGAAATTGAGTTAAACTAACGAGACTTTAGAATTCTGTATAATCAGGAGCAAAATTAAATGCAGGAAGCATTGGGAATGGTTGAGTGCAAGGGGCTCGTGGCAATGATCGAAGCGGCTGACGCGATGGTAAAAGCCGCTAACGTACAACTCATCGGCTATGAAAAGATCGGTGCAGGATTTGTAACGGCAATCGTTCGGGGTGACGTTGCAGCAGTAAAAGCAGCAACTGACGCCGGAGCAGCTGCCGCTAGACGCGTTGGCGAACTCGTCAGCGTGCACGTTATCCCGCGCCCCCATTCGAGCGTCGATGAAAGCCTGCCGGTGGTGATGAAATGAGTTCAAGGTTCAAAGTTCCAGGTTCCAAGTCGATTGATTCGCCTTAAACCTTGAACTTTGAACTTTGTACCTTGAACCTCAAATGATAATAGGACGCATTTTAGGCACAATCGTTTCGACCCAAAAGGACGAGCGGCTGCTTGGTAAAAAGCTCTTGATCGTAAAGCCGATAAATCTGGACGGCACGGATCAGAGCGGTTATGTCGTCGCCGTCGATACGGTCGGGGCCGGTTATCATGAAAAGGTAATGATTGTCGGCGGCTCGTCAGCCCGGATGGCAGAAGGCAACAAGGATTGTCCCGTCGATTCCGCAATTATCGGGGTGATCGATACTATCGATTTCACAGCTTCTGAGTAGCCTCATTTTTCAAATTTTTAAAAATGCTTCAAGATACAAAGTCGACAGCACTCCTGCTTTTGCGCATAGTTTTGGCTCTTTTGATGTTTATTCACGGCGCGGCGCGGATCGCCTATGGATCGGTTGACGATTTTGGCGGGTTTTTGTCGGCAAGCGGTTTTCCGCTAGGCTTTTATGTCGCGTGGGCGGTGACGTTGTTCGAGATCGTCGGCGGTGTTTTGCTGGCGGTCGGTTATTATGCGTGGATCATCGCGGCGCTTTTTGCCGTTGAACTGGTAGTTGGAATCGTTCTCGTGCATTATAAGGAAGGTTGGTTTGTCGTCGGCCATGGAAGAAACGGCGTGGAATACAGTATTCTTCTTATCGCCTCGTTTTTGACGATAGCAGCGGCGAATTTCAAGAGGGGTAGATGAGGCCGGCTTGCCCCGCTTCTTTAAGACCTAAGACACGCTGATCATTTCTTCGCTTTTCAGATAAGTTTCGACCGTTTTCATCAATGTTTCCGGCCCGAAAGGCTTTGTGATAAATCCCGATGTGCCTGCTGTGCGGCCGCGTGCCTCGTCATAATATCCGTCTTTTCCGGAGATCATCACGACTGGTACATCCTTCGTCGAATCACCATTTCTAATTAATTCGCAGACCTCGTATCCATTCATTCCCGGCATTGTGATATCTAGAAGAATCAGGTCGGGAACCAGCGTCTGCAGCCTGTCCATGGCTTCGTTTCCATCATTGAAGCAAAAAACGTCATGTCCGCTTCTCTCAAGTTTTCCGGCAATTAGTTTTCTCACCGTAGCGCTGTCGTCGATGACGAGGATGGTTTTGCCTTTGGGTTTCGACTCCTGGGCCGCTTCCTGAATTTTGATTTCTTCGAGCCGTATCAAAAGAGATCTTACCTGGCAGCTTAAAACGACATTATCCGGATTAATTTGCGAAGCTTCGTAAAGATTGGAATAGCCAAATTGGTAATTGCGAAGGTTAAGATGTCCGATGCCGAGCATAGTCAGCTCGCGTTCGCCGAAATTGCCGGATAATTTTTCACGCTCCATCCTTTCCACTGCCTGCCTGAGAACATTCGTGTCGGCATGCGGATTTGCAAGAAGCATTTCGATATCGGCCAATGTGAGAATGGCAACACAGCTTTCGCATACGATCGCACGATATTCATTCCCGGCACTGCAAAACGGACAAACCAAAACCGCAGTCGATATGCCGTTTCCATTTTCGGCAATAACCTCGGGTGTTTCATAAACGACTGCATCTGCTGCTTCAGCAACACCGGCATCGAACGCCGTTACCATATTTTCTTCGATCTCCGCAGATCCGTTCACGTAAGAATCTTCGACAGTTATATTTGTGTCCGGGTAAAAATCCGCGTATTCCACGTCCGGCGACCCATTGACCAGGAAATTTGTTTCCTGGTCGCTTAATTCCAATATTTCAGGTTTAACATTATAAACTGTTTCTTCGCCGTCAAAATCGGATGTTTGTGCCGTAGTTTCATCTACACTGTAGTCAGACGTATAGAAAGGTTGAGCGTCGACGGATTCCTCGACTCCTTGCATATACTCTTTCTGCGTTTCGGATTCGGTGTTGTTGGAACCTGCGAGAAAACCGTTTATATCCGATTGAAAAGAAATATCCGATGGATCGACCTCGTCAAACTGCGGGATTTGAGCGTCGGATAAATCTTCCGTCCGGTTTACTTCGGGAAACTGCAATTCGCCCGAAAAGACATTTTCTTTAGAAGCCTGATATTCGTTTTGCCCCGTCTCCGGCTCCGCGGCAGGCACGGATTGAGAAATAAGCGCCCCTCCCATAATCACATTCAGCGATTCGAGGGCGGCTTTTGCACCCGCATTATCAGGATTGATCTCAAGAACCCGTTGGTAGGCCTCTATTTTTTGATCGAAGCCGTTAACCAAATGAGACCTGAGCATCCATGCGTCTTCAGCACGAGGATTTTGTTCGATCAGAATATCCAGCAGTTCATTTGCCTCAATGGTATTGCCGGCCACAGCCGCGGATTTGGCGTTGGTGAAAAGCTTCGCGGTTATCTGATCGCGGGCCGATTTGAAAGCTAAGTTCGCAGCCTCGTTTTCCGGGTCGATGCTCAAGGCTTTTTCAAGATAAATGATCTTGCCCTCGTTGGAATCCGTCTGCGAAGCTATCCATAGCCACGCCATTATGTTTTGCTGGTCGTATTCCAGAGCCTGGTTAAAATATTGAAATGCCGAATCTTTTTGATTTGACTCGACGGCGTCGATCCCGCGCTGAACGAAAGTCTTTGAAAGCAAAGATTTTGTGGCAGCCGTCCATTCCAAAGCCCGCGCATTTTCCGGATTGATCTCTAAAACGTTGTTCAGAAATACGAGCAATTCTTCCGGGTATTCGCTTATCGAAGCCAGCCACAGCCATGTGCTTTCATCGTACGGATCGGCGTCGGCCGCCTGTAATAGGGAGATACGAGCCTCTGCACGATTGCCTGCCTGGGCGGCATTTATTCCATTGCGGAGAAAAATGTCTGCTTCGGATGATTCATTTTGGCCCCGGTTCACGTTAACGGTTCTTTTGGCGGGCGGGAGGATTGTCGGCGTAGTATCGAGTTCTAATCGCATAGGTGTCTGGTTTGTTGAATTTTAATTGATCTGTAAACGGTGTGGAATAATGTGGACGCGGAGCCGCGCTATTCGGATTTAATAGCAACATAAATGCCAAAGCATCGAACTAACCGGAAAATCCATAAAAAGTGTAATATATGCATATTTGCAGCTTTGAAACGACATTTCGTCGTTTGCCTGGAATAGATATTCTCTTAGAAAAGTCTAGTGAAGTGACAAAAAATGACATTAAGACCATGACAAAAAGTTGTAAATTACAGCTATGAGCGAACAAAAAAATACAGCGGATGTAATAATTGTAGGAGGCGGGCCGGCCGGCCTTTCCGCTGCTTTGTGGTGTGCCGAACTGCGTATGAAAACGATCCTGTTTGAGAAGGAAGCTTACTTTGGGGGACAGCTTTTGCGTATCTATAATCCGATCACAAACTATATCGGGCTTGAAACCAAAAACGGCCGTGAAATGCGCGACCGTTTTATGAGCGCGGTCGAAAAGATCGATAATAACGACGGCTTTATTATCCGTTTACAGGCCGAAGCTGCAAATATCGACACGGCAGGCAAAAAAGTCATTTTAGATAATGGCGAACACTTTTCGGCAAACGCTATGATAATCGCAACCGGCGTAAGGCGCAGAAAATTAGGCGTGGACGGCGAGGATGCTTTTCAGGGAAAAGGCATTATCGAGTCTGGTGCGAAAGAAAAGGAGAAAGTAGAAAACCGAATTGTAGCTATAGTCGGTGGAGGTGATGCCGCTCTTGAAAATGCCCTGATCCTGAGTGATTACGCAAAAAAAATCTATGTCATTCACCGGCGTGCAGATTTAAGCGCACGATCTGAATTCCTGGATGTGGCAAAAAAGAATGTGAAAATTGAGTTTCGCCCTAATACGACAGTACGGAAATTTACGGGAACCGGGAAATTGAACGCAGTCGAAGTGGCGAATATCGAAACCGGAAGAAAAGGAAAAATAGGTGTCGACTTCGCACTGATTCGAATCGGGGTAGAACCGAATACTGAATTGCTCGGCGTAGAACTAGGCCTCGACGATAACAGGTACCTTCCGGTCAACAACTGTTGTGAAACCGGCGCGGAAGGTGTTTTTGCTATCGGAGATGTAGCAAATCCGGTTGCTCCGACCATCAGCGGCGCTGCCGGGATGGGAGCTATAGCAGCCAAAGCAATTTATCTTCGTAAAAATCTCGAAAATCCGGTTTGATCCAATACCTTCAATTTCGTTCTAACGCGCTGCGAAAGAATCGTTTCCGGTTATATTTTGCAAGTGGCGTGTGTCGTTTAAGGCAAGGACGCGGACGTTATTGCGGCCGCGAATCTCGAAACGGTTTATGCCGCAATTGGATGTAACGATCCAGGGAGTTTGTTTCGTCCTACGGTGGATCGCGCCCATCAGGTGCAGCGTCAAAAAGCAGATGGCACCGGTGTGCGAGAAAATCGCAATCTTTTCCCCCTGGTGATTGCGCAAGATTTCCCAAAGCAGCCCGGTGCTCCGGCGAAGCAGATGACGATAGCTTTCGCCATTTGTAATTATGTGATGAATGTTTCGGCTGACTAGCGCGTGATAATCTTTTGGAAACTCCTGCTTGGATTCGTCAAAGGTGAGGCCTTCAAGAACCCCGACGTTTCTCTCGCGGAAAGCGGATGTTTTGAATATATGCAAGTCAAGCCGTTTTGCAAGCGGCTCGGCGGTCTGGACGGCACGATATAAATCGCTGGAATAAATTGCCGTAACACCTTCCTTAGCAAGTATTTCACCCGCACATTCGGCCTGCCGCATGCCAAGCTCCGACAGCGGTGTCGGCCCATGCCCGCCAAATCGCCCTTCAGCGTTTCCGGCGGATTGTCCGTGTCTGATTAAGTAGAGTTTGGTTACGGGCATAATTCGACTTTACGGTCGAACGTTCTGAGTTCAAACTTCAGTTTGTTCTTCGATTTACAAGAAACACGCTGAAGCGTGAACTCAAAACCTTATGCAGCAATCGCTTCGGCCTTCAATTTCTCTGTCTGATAATGCGTTGTCAGCGCCTCGATAAATTCATCAAGCTGACCTTCCATTACAAGATCGAGTTGGTGGACAGTCAAGCCGATGCGATGATCAGTAACTCGGTTTTCCTTAAAATTATAGGTGCGAATCTTCTCCGAGCGGTCACCGCTGCCGACCATCGATTTGCGTTCAGCGGACAGCTCGTCGTGTTGTTTTTGTTCTTCGATCTCCTGCAGCCGCGCACGCAATATACGCATCGCTTTTTCCTTGTTCTTGATCTGCGATTTTTCGTCCTGCATTGAAACGACGACGTTTGTTGGCAAGTGCGTCAGGCGAACGGCCGAATACGTCGTGTTGACCGACTGGCCGCCGGGTCCGGATGAGCAAAAGTAATCTACCCTCAAATCCTTAGGATCGACCTGCACGTCAACTTCTTCGGCTTCCGGCAAAACGGCTACCGTAATCGCGGACGTGTGAATTCGCCCGCTCGTTTCGGTTTGCGGCACGCGCTGAACGCGGTGAACGCCCGATTCATAACGCATTTTGGAATAAACTTTTTCGCCTTCGATCACGGCTACTGCGTCTTTAATTCCGCCGACGCCGGTATCTGAAGTTTCGAGAACTTCCATTTTCAGGCCTTCGCGTTCCGCATATCGGGCATACATCCGCAGAATTTCAGCCGCAAAAAGTGTGGCTTCGTCCCCGCCGGTTCCGGCCCGGATCTCTAGAATTACATTCTTCTCATCTTTGGGATCCTGAGGCAAAAGCAAAACCTTTAAATCCTCTTCCGCAGACGGTAGTTTATCTTCAATTTCTGAAATTTCCGCTAATGCAAGCTCGCGCATTTCCTCGTCATCAGCCGTTTCGGCAAGCTCTCTCGCATCGCGCATCGCGTCCTGCATTTTTTTGACTTCGCGATATTTTTCGACGATATGCCCAAGGCTCCGATGCTGCTTCATCGCCTTTGCATAAAGCGACATATCAGACATAAATTCCGGCGAAGAGATCTGCGCCGTCAGATCCTCGTAACTCTTTTCAATTTGTGCAAGTTTCTCTAGCATAAGATTTTTACCGCAGAGACGCCGAGACGCGGAGAATTTGAAAAGTTAAGAGAAAAAATTAGTTTTGCCTATCAACGTTTTCTATCGTCTTATTCTGCTCGGCGTCTCGGCGTCTCTGCGGTTAATCTGCCTAAGCTGTCTGCGGTTCGAGTTTCAGCGATTCATCCAAAGCTTTTATAGCCACTTCAAGCTGTTCGCCGTCCGGTTCCTGCGTAGTGATGTTTTGCAGCCAAAGGCCGGGAAGCGTCATCAGCTTAAAGATCGCGCTCGATTCTTTTTTCGCAGCATAGCGGATAATTTCATACGAAAGTCCGGCAACCAAAGGCATAAGGGCAATTCTAACAACCAGATTCAGCCACATTGCGTCAAACTTTATTACCGAGAACAAAACGATAGCGACGAGCATGACGACCATCAGAAACGACGTTCCGCATCGCGGATGCTGACGCTTTTGCATCGTGGCGTTATCGACA
>JACDAY010000188.1 GCA_013695195.1 Blastocatellia bacterium
CTGATTGTTTTCGCCATAAAAGCGTGGAAAGGAAAGCCCGTTCACATCGAGTCGGTCGATGATCTTACCAACTGGCTGGAAGAAAAGATCGGGCCGCTTAAATCCTAGGCAATTTTGAGTAAGGGAGCATATGATTGAGGGGAAATATCTGCTATGTATTGTTCCAGATGCTCGACACAAATCAGCGAAGACCTGAATTTTTGCAGCACATGCGGCGAACTAGTTAACAAAAACGAGCTGGCGCAAAGCTCAAAAAGCATACACCGCCCGTTCAACTCGCCAACAAGATCACAGATCAACTGGAAAAGCATCGAAAGCCGGCTGCTAGCGTTACCGAGAACACAACCCGCACGCTGGACAAGGTTCCGGTAAAAGGAAATTAGTTTCACCTAGAAACTTTCTGCAGCGATCAAATCACGTTTCTCCGTCCTGAGCTTGAATAAAGCTGTCAGTACCAGATAAATTGCCAGTAAAATCAGAACCAGCGACGCAATTCCGTTGACCAATTTGATATCGAAGCCCGTCGATGCGGTCAAATTCCCGTAAACTAGCAAGCCGAGCGCCCACAACGTGATAGTTAGCACAAAAAGCATCGGGAGAAGTGTAAATGCGATGCGGCGTCTCGCCTGATAGAGCCAGACTGTGATCGAAAGCAGCGTTAAACCGGCAAGCAGCTGATTCGATGCCCCAAAAAGCGTCCAAAAATCGAGATACGAACCCGGTTTCGCAAAGAAAATCAGAATGAATGGAAGAGTTACGGTTGCAAAGGTTCCGACAACCGCTCCGATTCTGCCCGAAAGTCCGAAAATCTCCTGGACGATGTATCGGCCAAGCCGCATGCAAACATCGAGCGTATCAAAAACGAATGTCGAGAAAGCCATCGCACCAAACGTTATCGCGAACTGCAGATTATCTCTGCCGATCAGGATCGTCAGAAAATTGCCTATGCCGTTGCCGTAAATTTTGCCTGCTGAAATGGCTTTTCCATCAGCCGAAAAGAGCATTTCCCTGCTCGCGATCATTACGGTAACTAGGGCAATAAACGCGACAAAACCTTCGGCCAGCATCGCTCCGTATCCAATCGGGCGTGTATGCGATTCCCTGTCGATCTGTTTTGATGTTGTGCCCGAACATACCAGGCCGTGAAAACCGGAGCATGCACCGCAGGCTATTGTTACAAACAAAAACGGAAACAGCATGCCGGTCGTTCCGCCCACATCGAAGGATTTGAATGCGGGCTGTTCAATCGTATAACCGCCAAAAAATACTCCGATCACGCCTATCGCGATTGCCGCGTAAAGCACGAAACCGCCGAGATATCCACGCGGCTGCAAAAGCGCCCACACGGGCACGAGCGACGCAATTATGCAATAGATGAGAATCAGGATCGACCAGCTCTGATGCTCGAAGTTGAGGATATATGAAAACTGCGTTCCGAGGTACGAAAGTGCAAAAGTCGCCGGAACGAAAATTATCGTCGAAAGCCAAAGCGGAGGTTTTAGAAACCTTTCCACCAATCCGAGAATAATCGAAAGAACGAGATACATGACGCTGGCTATCGCGACCGCTCCGCCGGGATTGAAACCCGACGAGCCCTGCAGTTCATCGGTGCCGCCCACAAAACTGCCCGCGGTAATATCGGTAAAAGCCACGATGACATAAACCAAAGCGATCCAGATAAACGTCATCATCGCCCGGCCCGCTCCGGCACCGAGCTTCTCTTTTGTGATTTCGGCAATCGACTGTGCTCCATGCCTGACAGACGAGGCCAAAGCGGAGAAATCGTGCACTGCGCCGATCACTACAACGCCGAGCGCGATCCACAGAAGACACGGCAGCCAACCGAACGCTATGCACGCAATTATCGGCCCCGCGATCGGCCCGGCGGCGGCTATCGCCGAGAAATGCTGTCCAAACAAATAAAAAGGTCTGGCCGGAATAAAATCTTCGCCGTCGTTAAATATGTTTGCAGGCGTTTCGCGGGAATTGTCGAGTTTAAACTGCTTCGCTATCCAACGCCCGTAGGCGAAGTAACCAAAAACCAGCCATAACAAAAAGACGATTGCTAAAAGAGTCAGCATAAATTTATCGGTTACATTTATGGATAGAAAGACAAATCAATTTACGATACTCCATTACCTAACCGCAAGTTCCAGGAGAAATTGGGTTTCCGCATATGTTGAAATTTACCATCGCACGTGCGAATCTTTAATTGAAGCAGCGACTACATTATGAAAGAAGAAAAATCCCTACAAGAAATCTACGCTCCCGAAGGCATTTGTTTCGGCTGCGGCGTAAAAAACGATAAAGGGCTGCATATTCGCAGCTTCGCAGATGACGGCGAGGTTGTTGCCGAGTGGAAGGCGGAGCCGCATCACGAAGCTTTTCCGGGCGTGTTGAATGGCGGGATCATCGGTGCATTGCTCGACTGTCATTCAAATTGGGCGGCCGCTTACTTTTTGATGAAGCAAAGCGGTAAATCCGAGCCCGACTGCACCGTTACAGCTGATTTTCACGTCAAGCTTCTTCGTCCTACACCAAGCAAATCTTTGATAAAACTAAAAGCGCACGTTGTCGAATCAAGTGAAAACCGCGCAATCGTAGAAGCTGAGCTTATAGCCGATGCAAAAATTTGCGCTGCCTGCCGCGGAACTTTCGTCGCAGTTAAAGAAGGCCATCCGGCTTATCACCGGTGGTAATGATATGTGCATGTATTTTTGCAATCTCTGTTGCGTAAACATCCTGAAGTCCCAATTTTTCTATCCACTGGTTCTGTTCGCGCATCAATTCAGGCAAATGCACCACGTCCGAAAGAGCATAATTTACAAGCTCTTCCGTCCATATCCCATCCCATTTTTTCGTAAAAGCTTTGCGGTGCATTTTCTCCAGATCGACGGCGAAATAGCGGTAGAGCGTTTCCGCAAGTGAAGCCGACTGGTTTGCTCCTTTAGTCAAAACCTTTTCGGCGATCATCGTGTCAAAAAGATTTCGCACGAAATAACCGTTTCCATATAGAAAATCAAGGTCGAATTTTGCGTTGTGAAAAACCTTGATGATGCCCGCATTTTCCAGAATTGCTGCAAGCTTTCCGAGCAATATTCCTTCGCTGACCGGAATCAACACGTTAAAATCACCGTCGGAAAACTGTACGGAATACATCCGTGCGAAGCGGGAATTGAAACCGGACGTTTCGGTATCGCAGCCGATAACTTTCGCAGCCGAAAGTTTTTTAAATGAGAATTCGATTTCTTCAGCGGAGCGAGCGACTAAAATATTCACGGCTTAATTGTAGTTCACTCAACATCCGCCCGGAAATGTATTAAGCTTCTAAAGGAGAATATGCCCGAAAAATTAACCGATATTGAAATCCGAATACTCGGCAGCCTGGTTGAAAAACAGCTCACCACGCCCGAATATTATCCATTGACGATGCACGCGCTAATTGCCGCATGTAACCAGAAAAGCAACCGTGATCCGGTTGTTTCCTACGATGAAGACATCGTTATGCGAGCCTTGGACAATCTGCGCGAAAAAAATCTCGTTTATCTTTTTTACGGCAGCACAAGCCGGGTCGTTAAATACAAACATATGCTTCCGGGCGTCTTTGAGCTCGAGCCGCCCGAAATCGCCGTTATGTGCGTAATGATGCTCCGAGGGCCGCAAACATTGGGCGAACTGCGCGGGCGGACCGACAGGCTGTATGAATTTTCAGGCATTGGCGAGGTGCAGGAAACAATGGACGGTCTCGCGCGGCGTGACGAACCAGTTGTTGTCAAATTGGAACGCCAGCCGGGACAAAAAGAGGCGCGTTTCGCCCATCTGTTAGCAGGAGAAATAGATGTTGAAAGCCTGAATGCCGCGAACAACAAGCCTGTGCCCGGCGTTTCATTATCAGCCGAACGAATTGAAAAGCTTGAACATGAGGTCGAAAAGCTGCGTTCGGATCTGACAAGTTTTCGGGCGGTTTTTGAGGAATTCAGAAAACAGTTTGACTGAGCACCCGCGATGCATTAACGGCAGAAGCCTGACATTGAGGGTGGGCATTTGATTTTAATATGGCGACATTGGCAAAGAGTTTATCGGCGAGGATTTGAAAAAGTCTCTCAGACCGAATAAACTCTTTTGTTTTGGACGCTGGCAGAAGTATGACCGTAAGAGAGGGCTAATCCGGGATACTGAGAAAGCATTCTTTGACGGCCATGCTTCTGCCTTTAATATAATGAATCAAATAACGCCTGATATCGTCGCCCAGCACAATCTTACAGCAGAAGAATACGAAAAGATCATTGAAATCCTGGGACGCGAGCCGAATATTACCGAACTTGGCGTTTTCAGCGTGATGTGGTCGGAGCATTGTTCATATAAATCTTCGCGTGTTCATTTGAAGCGTCTTCCGACGACCGGAGAGCGCGTGATCGTGCCGCCTGGCGAAAACGCCGGCGTAGTCGATATCGGCGACGGCTGGTGTGTTGCCTTCAAGGTCGAATCGCATAATCATCCGAGTTTTATCGAGCCGTTTCAAGGCGCCGCGACAGGCGTTGGCGGAATTCTGAGGGATGTTTTTACAATGGGTGCGCGGCCGATAGCAGCAATGAACAGCCTGCGTTTCGGGCCGCTGAATGATGAAAAACAAGGTAAACGCAACAGGTCGATTCTGAAAGGGTGTGTCGAGGGAATCGGTCATTACGGTAATTGTTTCGGCGTGCCGACTGTCGGCGGCGAAGTGGTTTTCGACGAAGCCTACAGCCTCAATCCATTAGTAAACGCCTTTGCACTCGGCATCGTTCGCAAAGATCAGATCTTCTTCGGCAAAGCTTCAGGCATCGGCAATCCCGTGCTGTATGCAGGTGCAAAAACCGGACGCGACGGAATTCACGGCGCGACAATGGCATCCGCCGAGTTTGACGATGCAGCATTGGAAAAACGGCCTACCGTACAAGTAGGCGACCCGTTTTTGGAAAAGCTTCTGCTCGAAGCCTGCCTGGAAGCAATGCGGAGTGGTGCAATCGAAGGCATTCAAGATATGGGAGCGGCCGGTTTGACCTCGTCTTCGGTTGAGATGGCCGCCCGGGCCGGAACGGGTCTTGAGATCGATCTGACGCTCGTGCCGCAGCGGGAAACAGGAATGACGGCGTACGAAATGCTGCTTTCGGAATCGCAGGAGCGAATGCTGATCGTTGCCCGCAAAGGGCGCGAGAAAGAGGTTGTCGAGATATTCAATAAGTGGGATCTCGATGCGGTCGTGATCGGACACGTAGTTGAAGGCGACCGTCTGAAGATTTTCCATAACGGCGTTCTGGAAGCCGATCTGCCGGTGCTCGCTTTGACCGATGAAGCACCCAGATACGATCGTCCAAAGTCCAAAGTCCAAAGTCCAAAGTCGGAGAAACGAATAGTTGACTTGGGGCTTAAGAATTTGGACCTTGGAGTTGCGTTAAAAACGCTTCTCGCTTCGCCTAATATTTGTTCCAAACATTGGGTTTACGAGCAATATGATTCAATGGTTCGGACAAACACAGCGGTTATGCCTGGTGCGGATGCAGCCGTGATTCGAATAAAAGAAACCCGGCGGGCGATCGCGATGTGCCTGGACGGAAATGGAAGATACGTAGCCGTCAATGCAAAAGAAGGCGCGAAATTGGCGGTTGCCGAAGCCGCGAGAAATGTCGTGTGCGTTGGGGCAAAGCCGATAGCGGTAACCAACTGCCTGAACTTCGCCTCGCCCGAAAGGCCCGAAGTAATGCAGTCTTTTTCAGACGTGATCGACGGGATAAAAGAAGCGTGTGATATTTTTGAAACGCCGGTCGTTTCCGGTAACGTTTCCTTTTACAACGAAACCGACGGCCGCGGTATTTTGCCCACGCCCACGATCGGCATGGTCGGCCTTATAGACGACACGCGCAAGATCATCACGCACGGTTTCAAAAATGAAGGCGATGTTATAGCAATTCTCGGCAGAACTTACGACGATCTATCCGTGAGCGAATATGCACAGAGCGTTTTGGGCTCCACAACGGCAGAGCAGATCGAATTTGGAAAAGTGCCTAAAATCGATCTTGATCTCGAAAAGAAAGTGCATGATACATTACTTAATTTATCAGACAAATTTCTACTAAAGTCCGCTCACGACTGTTCCGACGGCGGCCTCGCAGTTGGGATAGCAGAGAGCTGTTTTTCTTCGCTTGGCCGCGAGGCTGTCGGTGCGGATATCGATATGAAAAGCAGCGGCCTCTCATCCGAAGCTCTGCTTTTCAGTGAATCGCCGTCACGGATCGTGATAAGCTTTGCACCTGAGAATTCTGATCAGGTGCTGGCGGCAATTGCCGATTGTCCGTTTGTGGTGATCGGAAAAATTTCAGGCGATAAACTCTCAGTCAGGATCGACGGAAAAGCGGCCTTATTGTCTTCAGTCGCAGAGTTGGAAACTACCTGGAAAAATTCCCTCGAATACAAACTCACATAGTAAATTAAAACCGCTTCGGAATAACTGATAGCTGATAACTGAAACTGATAACGAAGAGATTTTTTAAATTATCAGCTATCAGTTATCAATTTTCAGTTATTCCGAACAGGTTTTATACTCTAGTAGATGACGGCCGGAATTTATCTACACATCCCTTTTTGCAAGTCACGCTGCTCATACTGCGATTTCGCAACAGATGTTTATAAAAGCAGCGAAGCGGTTGAGCGATATGTCGCGGCGCTGTGTCGGGAGCTCGAACACTTCGATTCGCAAGCTCTCGCAGGCGGTTCCGACTTATTGATCGATACGGTATATTTCGGCGGCGGAACGCCTTCTCTGCTCACGCCGAAACAGGTGGAGAAAATTCTCGCGTCGCTCCATTCGAAGTTCACCATCGATCTGTGTCTCGAGATGACGATGGAGATGAATCCGGCAACCGTCAGCTTGACGACGCTAAAAGATTACAAATCTCTAGGCGTAAACCGCGCCAGTTTCGGGGTTCAGACATTTGACGATACCGAGCTAAAACGGCTCGCCCGCGGCCACGACGCGAATGATGCCCGCGAGACTTTCCGCATGCTTCGGGAAGCGGGTTTTGAGAATGTGAGCTTTGATCTTATTGCGGGTCTGCCGAGACAGACGCTTGGCGATTGGGAAAGAAACCTGGACGAAGCTTTGAAGCTGCGGCCCGAGCATCTATCGCTGTATCTATTGGAAATTCACGAGGGAACACCGCTCGCGGAGCAAATCCGCAGCAGAAGACAACCGCTGCCGGACGAAGAGATTGCCGCTGAAATGTACGAGCTACTGCTCGAGAGAATGCCGGCGGCGGGATATGCACAATACGAAGTTTCTAACTTTTCTAAGCCCGGTTTTGAATCGAAACATAATTCCAAGTACTGGCTGCTGGAGCCGGTTTATGCTTTTGGCGTTTCTGCACATTCGTTTGACGGAACGCAGCGTTATGCCAATGAGCGTGACACGGCACAATATGTACAATTAATCGAAGAAAAAAGGACCTCTGAAACGATGCGTGAGAACATCGACGCTGCTTCAGAATTCGTTTTTCTCGGTTTGCGAATGACAAACGGTATTGATCTGGCCGTTTTTGAAAACCGTTTCGGCTTTAATCTGCGTCAGAAATACGGGCGCCAATTGGAAACGTTATTTGAATCGGAACTAGTCGAAATATATGAAGATCGTCTGTTGCTGACGCGAAAAGGTATGCTCTTTTCCAACGAAGTTTTCAGCGTCTTTGTTTAAAGAAATTCTTTTCGAGCTATTTGTGGTACGTGCCACATATGATACAATATTTCATATGTGCCACGTACCACTAAAAAAGAAGGTGAGAAAGATCAGTGACGCTGTCTTTCGCGGGCTGCATTCGGTTTACACATTCACTGTTTACCCGCTAGCGGCCGAGTTGGCAGATCAACCCGGCGTGTATATTTTTTCAAAACGTGTAACCGACCGATTCGGTGGTGGCCATCACCGTATTATTTGCATTTGAAAATCAGACTCATTAGCTTCGGTTATCAAGATGCACAAGCGAAGCAAAATCTTGAAACAGTATGAAGTAAATGTACTGTGCCTTCTGCGGGAACAGGATGAAGAAGCGCGTGTTGCAGCTGAAGCGGATATCAGAGAAGCGCATTCATCGATTTGCGCTCATGAGCCAGTCAAGTCTATTGTGAAAGCGAAACAAAATGCGAAAAAAACTTCTAAGCCTGCTGTTGCTTCCGGGACTAACCGCAGCCGTAATAAACGGCCGAAATCTTCCCGAGCCGCAGCGTGAATTTCGTGCCGTTTGGATTGCTACCGTCGACAATATCGATTTTCCAACCAGGAAAACGCTTTCTGTCGAAGAACAGAAGCAGGAATTGCTTCGAGATCTCGATATAGCGAAACGGCTGCGGCTTAATGCGGTCGTTTTCCAGGTGCGGCCGATGTGCGATGCGCTTTACAGATCGGAAATCGAACCGTGGTCTGAATTCCTGACCGGCGAAATGGGCAGATCACAGGTGTTCGACCCGCTCGAATTCATTGTCGCTGAGGCTCACAAACGCGGTATTTTAGTCCACGCCTGGTTCAATCCGTACAGGGCATATCATCCTTCGGCGAAAACGGTTTCGGATAATCATATTTCGAAACGGCGTCCTGATCTTGTCAGGAAATACGGGAAATATCTATGGCTCGATCCGACCGACCCGGAGGTCCAGGAATACAGTCTTCGGGTCATTTTGGATGTTACAAGGCGTTACGATATCGATGGAGTGCATTTCGATGATTACTTTTATCCGTATATCGAAAAGGATGCTTCGGGTACCGACATCGAGTTTCCAGACGATAAGAATTGGAGGGCTTACCAACAGAATGGAGGCAGGATGAACCGTGGGGATTGGCGGCGAGGTCATGTAAATACATTTATCGAAAATGTCGGACGTGAGATTAAACGCATTAAGCCGCAAATAATGTACGGTATTTCGCCGTTCGGCATTTGGCAGCCGATGCCAGAAAAAGGAATAGAAGGCTTTAATGCTTTCACCGGGCTCTTTGCCGATTCGAGGACGCCGGAGAATTTTGTAAAATCGCAACTGCCTTTGGCACGCTCCTACCTCGAAACAATTAGCGTCTAATGCGGAATGCTCTCAATCTTTCTAGGAGTAATTACTGTTGTAACGCTGCTTGATGTAATATCTATTAAAGGTTCTTCGCCATAAATGCCGACCGTAACGGTAACACCGGCGGGCTGCAATTCCACATTAACCACTGAATATAATCCTTGTTTTACAGCAATGTTTTCATAGATCGATCGAGAAAATCCCGGAGATTTTATTTTTAATCTGTAAGTCCCAGGCTCAATCCCTGAAAAAACATAATCGCCGTTAACGTCAGATCTGGATTTCAACGGCTTCTTTTTTTTACCGGCGTATAAACGAAGCTCGGCCCCCGGGACTACCGCGCCGTGTATATCAAGGATTCTACCAATCAACTTTGTTTTCTGAGCCTGATTATCTTCCTTAACTATCTTGACATCCGATACATTTAATTCGACATCCTTATTCTCTTGGCCAAATGAAACAGAAAAGAAGCCCAAAATTGCGGTCAAAGTCGCTCCGGCAAAACGCGCAGCTCGTTTTTGATAGGCGCGAAGTCCGACAGGGCAATCTTTCGTCATCACCGTTCCGTCGGCACGTTTATGAAGCCGGATACAAAGCCTGCCTTCGCGACTCAGGATGAGTTGTTCTACTTCACCTTTCGTCATCTCAGCAGTATTATAAATACTCATTTGGCACGAATGACAATGGCGAACGCGCTCGTCGCCCGTCATCTTCTCCCACCCCATCGAACACGGCGATGCTACACGCAACGCATTAACATCGAATTTTTTCCTGTTTGTAATCAATTTTTCACCTGCAAATCTGATGCGACAAGTCCTGTCATTAGTTGTTTTGGGCTAAATTTTTTCTGCTACAATGCAAGTCGGTCGTCGTTAATTATTTTTAAGCATTTTAAGTGGTCCTTCTGCTCCATGTTCTCACTGTTCCAGCATATGTGTCGATGAATTTTCTCGATTTTTTAAGGCAAAACTGGTCCGAACTCGTTACCTTAACGCGCGAGCATGTTTTCCTTGTTTTTGTCTCGACAGGTCTGGCGATCATGTTCGGCGTTCCGCTCGGCATTTTGCTCACGCGAATTAGATCTTTGCAGACGCCCATTCTGGGCTTCGCCAATATTATGCAGACGGTGCCGAGTTTGGCGCTTTTTGGTTTACTTATACCGATCCCGTTTATCGGCGGCATCGGTGCAAGGACGGCGATAATAGCGCTTTGTTTGTATGCTTTGCTTCCGGTTATTCGGAATACCGTAACCGGAATTTTGGGCATCGACCCGAAGGTCCGCGAGGCGGCAGTCGCCATGGGAATGACGGATTGGC
>JACDAY010000247.1 GCA_013695195.1 Blastocatellia bacterium
TTTTCCGGATTTTGCGGCTTCTACAAGAAGATCGGTTTGACGGCAAAGAAACGCGGGAATCTGCAAAATATCGGCAACTTGAGCAGTTTTTTCCACCTGCCACGGCTCATGAACATCTGTAATTACAGGGACGCCTATCTCCGCCTTGACCTGCGCGAGAATCTCAAGCCCGAACTCCATTCCCTGCCCTCGAAAACTTTCGATCGAGCTGCGGTTCGCCTTGTCGAACGACGATTTATAAACGAAATCCACGCTGACTTGCTTACAAATATCATTGATCTCCTGCGCCATGAAAAGCGCATGCTGCGCCGATTCGACAACGCACGGGCCGAGAATAAAACTAAGACGTCCGTCGCCGAACATTACATCGTTGACCTGAAATGATTTGAGTTGACTCATTGCAAAAAAAACACCAGCCGGACGCGGGGGTATTAACTCGAATTCTGTCTTTTTTGTCTGGATCACCTTCGAAATAACTGATAACAGATAGCTGATAAGTAATAATTGAAGATTTAATTCAGGAATTATCAGTTTTCAGTTATCACCTATCAGTTATTCCGAAGAATCTATTCTTCACTCGCCATTTCCGAACGCACCGACATTTCAACTTGTTTATCGCTCGTAACATCGTGTTTCAGATTTTCGCTGTTCAGGCGATTTTGCCAAGCTGCTCTGACGAATGAAACAAAAAGCGGATGCGCCGCTAAAGGTTTCGATTTATATTCGGGATGAAACTGGCAGGCGATAAAAAACGGATGCTGTTCGCGGGAAAGCTCGACCATTTCGACAAATTTTCCGTCGGGCGACACGCCGCTGAAGGTCAATCCTTCCTTTTCCAAAACCGTGCGAAATTCGGGGTTGAATTCGTATCTATGGCGGTGCCTTTCACCAATCTCTTCGGCGCCATGATAAATGTCAGCGGCCAAAGAGCCTTCCTTCAATCGGCAAAACCATTCGCCGAGCCGCATCGTGCCGCCGAGCTCTTCAACATTCACGAGATCGCGAAGCTTGAAGATAATAGGAAAAGGAGTTTGTTCATTAAACTCAGTTGAATCCGCATCTCGAAGCCCGCAAACTTCCCTGGCAAACTCTATGCAAGCGGTCTGCATTCCGAGGCAAATTCCGAAATACGGGGTTCCGGACTTGCGGGCATATTTAATTGCACGCAGCATGCCAGCGATCCCGCGTTTTCCGAAACCGCCGGGGACCAGTATCGCATCATAATCCTGAAGCTCGGCTTCATAGCCGTCTTTTATAAGATTTTCGGATTCGATCCACGTTACGTTTACGCGCAGGTTGTTCGCCACACCGGCATGAGTCAAAGCTTCACGCAATGATTTGTATGAATCTTCAAGCTCAACATATTTGCCGACGATCGCAATTTTAACCGCGCCTTCCGACGGATCTTTAATCGTCGAAACAAGCTCTCGCCAATTTTTCAGATCTGCGGATGGAAACTGCTCGCTCAGATGAAGATTGTTAATAATGAGTTCATCGAGGCTTTGTTCGTGAAAAGCGAGCGGCACTTCGTAAATTGTTGGGACATCCAATGCGGAGATCACTGCGTTTTCCTGCACATTACAAAACAGCGCTATCTTTCGCCGCAAATCCATCGATAGCGGCCGGTCGGAGCGGCAAAGCAAAATATCCGGCGAGATACCGATCTCACGCAATTCCCGAACGCTGTGCTGGGTCGGTTTTGTTTTTAATTCACCGGCGGCGGCAATATATGGAACAAGCGTTACATGAACAAAAATCGCGTTATTTCTGCCTTCTTCGTTGCCCATCTGGCGTATGGCTTCCATAAACGGCAGCGATTCGATATCGCCGACCGTTCCGCCGATTTCGACGATCAGAACATCCGGCTCGTGGCTTTCGGCGACGGTACGTACAGCCATTTTTATCTCGTCGGTTATATGCGGAATAACCTGGATCGTTTTGCCGAGATAATCGCCGCGGCGTTCCTTCTCTATAACTGAAAGGTAAATCCGACCGCTCGTCCAATTATTTGCCTGCGAAAGTTTGGCGCTGGTAAACCGCTCGTAATGGCCGAGGTCGAGGTCGGTCTCGGCACCGTCGTCAGTAACATAAACTTCGCCGTGCTGGAACGGCGACATCGTTCCCGGATCGACATTAATATATGGATCGAGCTTCATCATCTGGACCTTCAGCCCGCGTGCCTCAAGCAGACAGCCGAGACTTGCCGCCGCTAAACCTTTTCCTAAACTCGATACAACACCGCCCGTTACAAAAATATATTTAGACATAATCTTAATCCAATCTTTTTATGCTATTCCATCTTCAGCCACCCGCTACCGCAGGTGGTTCTGACCTCTCCGCGTCCTCGGTTCCCTCTGTCTCGTCAAAATTACCGCCCGCTTTTCCTTCGCGTTTCTTCTTTTGATAACGTCCTTCCTTCATTTGTGTTATCACTTCCTTGGCCTTCGCCGCCGACGGATTCATTACTTCATTCAGCGCGTTCATGCTTGCGCCAAGCATCGTCGTATTTTCGGCCGCGTTTCGTTCGAACTCTTCGGACGTCCGCGTTTGCGGCTTGGAAAGCAGCTTCAAACCGACGATTACTCCAACGGCCAGCAAAACCAAAAATAATAATCCGATCCAATCACTCATTTTTGAAGATCACTCCAGCCATAGATGACTGTCTTATACTCAACTCCGGCCAGCTCATGTTTATCGTCGCCGATAATTTTTCCACCCATTTTTTCGTAAAAACCTCTGTAAGGACTCACCTCGAGCGAATCTAAAGACATCGAACGGAAGCCATTTTCCACCATCATTCGCTGGCAAAGCCGGAACAGATTTCCGCCGATTCCTCTTCTTTGAAATTCGGGCAAAAAATATATTGCGTAAAGCTCTGCATCGTATGAATTATCTTCCTTCGACAAACCGAAATCCGCAAAACCGACAATCCCTTGTTCTGCGTCTTCTGCCACGAGCATTTTGTAAATTGATTTCGCTGCAAAAGCCTGCTCAAACCGTGAGATGCGTTTTTCTGCCGACATATTATTTAGAAATTCGGATGGAACCAGTCCGGCGAAGGACTTTTGCCAGGACTCGACGTGAACTTTCGCAATCTGCGGTATATCTGCGGCTGCGGCTTCCCGATATATAATGTTTCGACAATCAAGAATGTTTTTGACACGTTCAAAATCTTCCGCTGTATCAACTCCGATCGAGTTTTCCG
>JACDAY010000251.1 GCA_013695195.1 Blastocatellia bacterium
ATGGTTGGGTAAGATTGCTCGAACTCGAGAACATTTTGCATAAAAAATCCCTGTGATCGCTAAAATACTACAGATTTAGATTAACAGGTTGGGGGAAGGAGATTGTAATAGTTGGGTAAGAATGTAAACGAATTTATCGACGCGTGGTTCAGCTTCCGACAGTTGAAGTCTAAATTTTCTCAACAACGCATAGGTGCAGGATAAGGCCAAAGTGGTTTGTACGTGCCGTTATGCTATCTCATTTCCAAAGCAATCTTAGGCCATCTTTCTCAAATCGCCTGAATTTAGAATCGCTGCTAACCAGCACCATGTTTCTGCTGATCGCCTGCCAGATCAGCATTCGGTCGAACGGGTCGAAATGGGTAGCTTCGGCCAAATTCCCATATGTCGCAGCTTCGGCCGGTAACAGAGGTATTGGCTTCATGCCAAGCGACTCTGCTACTTGAATTATTTTCGAGGGATGCTGACCAACGGGTTGGAGCTTCCCGATCGCAACCTTTATCGCAATCTCCCAGAAACTGACTGCGCTTACAAACACTTCGTTTTCAGGTTCGATGATCGAATTGCGGACCGCAGCCGGCAATCGTCCTGATTCTGAATAGGCCCAGAGAAATGCGTGAGTATCGAGAAGGACTCTCATTTGAGATTGATTAGCTCATCCTCGGTCATCTTAAAGTCATCGGCGAAGATGTACTTTACCTTGCCCTCAAGAATCCCGAGCTTTCGTTTCTTCTTCGGCTTTGAGCTATTTATTGGAACAAGACGCGCAACGGGCATTCTCTTCTTGCCGTAAACAATCTCAATAGTCTCGCCCTGCCGGACCTTTTCGAGCACTTCAGAAAAATTAGCTTTGAATTCGCCGACGGGTAAGCTTTTCATATCTCGAATATACGAGGTTGTTGTCAAGTTGACAAGAACCCTCGCCTCCGAATCGCTGAGTTCCTAGTCTAAACCCGCCCGAACGCGTCGATTTGATGTGCATTAAGGACGTAAAATTTTCGATTTAGTCGTATATTTGATCGAGCGAATTTCTTCACCTTTGTAGTATTCCCATAAAAGAAATTGCCTACCAATAGATCCATATGTACGGGAGCCGACAAAAAGATCCGCAGTAAGTCCGTCCGCCTTTCCAAACATACGGAAAGATAGTCTGGTTGGATCCTGCTTCGTGATATCAACATCAGTCCAAAGCGCAGCCTTAACACTGTCCGGACCTTTTAGACCGGCTAAGATGCCATCTGATCTCCAGACGGCGCTGCCGAAAGAGTAAACACCATCAACCAGTCCTACTTCCTTATAACCATAAAAGTCATGTTTCAGTGAGTAGGTACCTACGCCGTTTGCAGTGAACTGGGAGCCCTTGGGGAAAAATATACTTCCATCGGTATTCACAAGGAGCTGCAGATTCAAATTTCCGGCCGCTGGGGATATACCGAAAACTTTACCGTCGAATTTTGGATTTGCAGGATCATAAGATTTATCCGTTATGTCAGTTATCTTTATGTCCCCGGCTGACCAGTATCCCGTAATACTAAGCTCAACAATTTCTGCTTTAGCCGAATGCTCTGTGAATAAAATGAAAATCAAGATCAAAACTAAACGAGCAAACCTGGCAGACCTTTTTGACGGGCGAATAAGGGACTTGATATTCACAAAACTCCTCCTTAATCTGTCTGTGACATGTAGGGACAGTTGCAGTCCTACCTAGTAACATCAATCGTCGTGGATAATATCAGCGCTGGTGTCATAAATCAATCAGCAAACGCCACGCTCAATTTCCTGAGCTTAATGGAATCGCTCTTATCGAGGTCGACGGAGCCTTCGCGATCAATGTAGTTGTATAGAATATCTCTCTGCTGTGGGCGATAGCCGGCTTCGCGGATCTGGTAGCGGAGGTCGCGTTCGTTGGCTTGAGTATCGGCGCCGGCGGCGGAGACTACGTTTTCCTCGATCATTATCGAGCCCATGTCGTCGGCGCCGAATCGGAGGGCGGTTTGGCCGAGTTTCAGGCCTTGGGTCAGCCACGACGCCTGGATGTGCTGGACATTATCGAGAAACAGGCGTGAGACGGCAAGCATTTTTAGATAATCGATGCCGGTCGGTTCTTCAGTGATCTTGCGGCCGAGGGCGGTGTTTTCGCGTTGAAATGTCCACGGGATGAACGCGCTGAATCCGCCGGTTTCGTCCTGAACGTCGCGGATTCTTTGCAAATGGTTTACACG
>JACDAY010000253.1 GCA_013695195.1 Blastocatellia bacterium
GAATCGCTGTCGGCTTTGACGCCCGTAAAAGCTCGCCCCAATTCACCGAAATATTGAGGAAAGGATTAAATGAAGCGGGGTGCGATGTAGTGCTGATCGGAATGGTGCCGACACCGGTACTTTATCACACTGTTTTTACCAAAAGGGTTGACGGCGGAGTGATGATCACAGGGTCGCACAATCCGCCGAATCATAACGGCTTTAAGATTTGCCTCGGCACGTCGACTCTTTTCGGTTCACAGATACAGGAGATAAAGGAAATCGCTCTGTCAGGAGAATTTTCGCAAGGCGCTGCCTCTTTGCAAACAATTGATGTTTTAGACGATTACTGCCGCGACATCGTTTCGAAAATTGATATGGGTAATCGCCGTCTGAAGGTAGTCGTCGATGGCGGAAACGGAATGGGCGGCGAAACCGCTGTTCCTGTATATCGTGAATTGGGAGTGGAATTGGTAGAGCTTTTCACCGAGCCCGATTCGAACTTTCCGAATCACCATCCGGACCCGACCGTTACCGAAAATTTACAGGATACGATCAAAGCAGTTTTAGAGAACAAGGCTGATCTGGGCATTGCTTTCGACGGTGACGGCGACCGAATCGGCGTTGTCGATGAGACCGGCCGCATAATTTGGGGCGACGAATTAATGATCCTGCTGTCGCGTTCGATTTTAGCCGAGCGGCCCGGCTCGACGATCATCGCGGAAGTAAAATGCTCGCAAACTCTTTTTGACGACATCGAAAAAAACGGCGGAACTTCCATAATGTGGAAAGCCGGCCATTCGCTGATAAAAGCAAAAATGAAGGAAACCGGTGCCGCGCTTGCAGGCGAAATGAGCGGCCATATATTTTTCGCCGACCGATTTTACGGGTTTGATGATGCGACGTATGCCGGAGCAAGAGTTTTGGAAATTTTGTCCAAGACAGACAAAAATTTCTCCGAGCTGCTTTCCGATTTACCTCAAACATTTTCGACTCCTGAACTCCGCGTCGATTGCCCGGACGAACGAAAGTTCGAAATTGTCCAAAAAATCGCCGATTATTTTTCACGTACTCACGAAGTAATTACAATCGACGGCGCGCGAATAATATTCGAAAACGGTTGGGGATTAGTGCGCGCGTCCAACACGCAGGCGATCCTGGTCCTTAGATTTGAGGCTGATTCGGAAGAAAATTTGAGGCAAATTAGAGAAACGGTTGAGTCAAGAGTTAAGCATTTCATTAGATAGGCATTTCCCGGAATTCGTCGGCTTACATGGGAGATTTCCAGCTTCGCAAGTAGTGAAATGGACGCTCGCACTACATTCTCAACCGTATTTGTTTATTTTTTAAGTATAATTCGATATAGTTTCGAAGTATACTTTGTTATTCGAAGTATACTTCTTAGATGTCATGGCAAATTCGATTAACTGATGAATCTACCAACAATAATTGACCCATGTCCCATTCGCGAAGCGAACGTCGAAATTAGATTCGAATCGAAAGTTCCGGCAGAAGCGGTATTTGGAATTGTTTATAGTGGGCTAAGGGGTTCATACGCGGAACCGTCACCGACGCCAATTGTACAAATTCCGGAATTTGTCAGAGCGAATGACCCAAATCTTCAATATCAAGCACATTACAAAGTAAAGAAAGATAATTTTTTGCTCCAACTTGGTCCTCGGATGATTTCATTAGCGGCCGTTGAGACCTATCCGGGCTGGGATTTATATCTTCGAGAGATACTCGATGTATTTCGAAAAATCGAACAGCTTGATTTTATTTTAGAGATAACTAGGTTAGGTATTCGGTACGTTAACGTTTTTAAGACCGATATATTCGAAAAAGTAAATTTACAAATCATCGTTAACGACGCCGCTGTTAATAGCAAGGAAACCTATGTTCGGGCACTGTTTGAAGGAACGAGCTTTAACACGTTATTGCAGGTGGCCAATAATGCGTTGATTCAAACGGATGACGGAAACCAAACAAAAGGATCGTTGATAGACATAGACGTGTCAAATCAGAGTCAGAAGATGCCGTTCTTTGAAAATGTGGAACGATTATTGAATGAAGCACATCAAATTGAAAAGACAAAGTTTTTTGAATTGTTGAAGGATGATTTTTTGGCTACACTTAATCCCGTGTACGGAGAGGAATGAAATGGAACAAATAACGACTAGCGGGTTCAAACACCAACTAAATCAGACTGGAATTGCGTCGTTGGTGTTAATTGCGGCGTCAGCCATCCCGACCACAAATTATCAACTACCACCATCAGATCGCGATGTAATACCTGAAAATCGCCGGTTTGCCGATCTTAAATTTCAGTTCTTGTCAGAGTTAAGTGACGAACAGTTACATGTTCAAATTCTCGATAATTTTGCGTCTGCGCTGTTAGAAAGTCTGGTCGATACAGATCCAGAAATCGCTTTGATAACACGAAAACGATTTTTCGATATGTATGAAGATTTTTGATGAAATCAAACTTTACCTACCAAAGTATCTTTCAGCGGACGCGCTTGAGGACCTATTTAAGAACCTCAAGGATTTCCCAAATATAAACGAAAGGCTTTATACCGGAATTCTTCCCGACGAAGACGACTTATTTCAGGGTGATGGGCTGCGAAAGATGTTGGTTATAAACCTACCGAATCCCGATGTCGCCGAAGGACCGGTAATGGTTCTCTCAAATACTTGCGACACCAGCTTTGAAAACCCACGTTTAATTTGTCCGGCAGTAATCTACTGCCCAATTGTAAAGCTGTCGAAATATTTACACACACTTAGAAGCGCTAGCGTATCTGAAGCGAAACTAGTCGCACGAGAAGACGAAATAAAGCGGCAACGGGTTTCAGAGATTTTCTTTCTTCCTGAGACGGGCGGATTGCCGGAAGATTGTGTCGCGCTGCTTTCGCACGTCAACAGTTGTGATATGGATTATTTAAACCCCTATGCAGTAAAAGAAAAACGCCTATTTTCATTGAGCAATACTGGATTGTTCTTTTTCGTTTTCAAGCTCGGCATTCACTTTACGCGTATTCGCGAACAGATCGATCGAAAGTAGATTCGGTATCTTTCATTTCACACAAAAAAATCAGATGTAACTCGCCGATTAAATCTTCGCTAACACTAAGAGTAGATAATCCTTTACCTAGCCTTCATTAACCTTCAACACCGCCAAAAACGCCTCCTGCGGGATTTCGACGCGGCCGACTTTTTTCATTCGCTTTTTGCCTTCTTTTTGTTTTTCGAGCAGTTTGCGTTTGCGTGAGATGTCGCCGCCGTAGCATTTGGCGATGACGTTTTTGCCCATGGCTTTTACGGTTTCGCGGGCGATAACTTTGTTGCCGATGGCGGCCTGGATGGCGACTTCGAACATTTGGCGCGGGATCAGTTCCTTCATTTTCGCGACAAGAAGACGGCCTTTTGGCGTGGCGGTGTCGGAGTGCATTATGAGCGAGAGAGCATCGACCGGTTCGCCGGAGACGAGGACGTCGAGCTTAACGAGCTTGCTTTCCTTATAGCCGGACAGATGATAATCGAGCGAAGCATAGCCTTTCGAAACTGACTTCAGCCTGTCGTAAAAATCGAGAACGATCTCGTTCAGCGGCAGTTCATAGACGAGCATCACGCGGTTTTCGGTAACGTATTCGAATTTTTTCTGTACGCCCCGTTTTTCGTCCAAAAGCGGCAGAATCCCGCCAAGAAATGTGTCGTTTGTAAGAATGGTCGCCTCGATGAACGGTTCTTCGATCTTTGTAATGCGTCCTGTGTCCGGCATTTTTGAAGGCGAGTCGATCTCGGCAATTTCACCGTCGGTTGTCGTTACGCGGTAACGCACGCCGGGAGCGGTCGTGATCAATTCGAGGTCGAATTCGCGTTCGAGGCGTTCCTGGATGATCTCCATGTGGAGCAATCCAAGAAAACCGCAGCGAAAGCCGAAGCCAAGAGCGGTCGATGATTCAGGCTCATAAAAGAACGAAGCGTCGTTAAGGCGAAGCTTGTCCATAGCATCGCGGAGATCTTCGTACTGAACGGCATCGATGGGATAAAGCCCTGCGAAAACCATCGGCTTCACTTCCTCGAAGCCGGGAAAGGGTTCAGCTACGGGACGCGCGGCTTCGGTGATCGTATCGCCGATCTGAACGTCGGCCACGGTCTTTATGGAAGCCGTCATAAAACCGAC
>JACDAY010000286.1 GCA_013695195.1 Blastocatellia bacterium
GTTTCCCGATTACCTCCAGATACAGGTTCAATTTAGCAAACGACGGAAGCGTAAACGGCGTTTCAGACATAGCCCTAGCATACCACTCTGTCAGAATCGAGCAGCAGCAGCGGCCGGGTTTACAAAAACTTGTCTCATTTCAAATGGTAGAGCGTATGCCGCATAAGCAGACGGGACATTATATCTGTAAATATAAATTAAATCTTGTAAGGAAAACTTGCTTTTCCTCGAGACTCTAAGCTCGAATTCTAAAATTTACATCCGCGAGATCAAACCGCCCATATTCCCGACTCCGCTGGTCTTTTCCATCTCTTCCTTTGCCATTGCGGACGTGTTCTGGATACCGGCGAGCCGCAGCTTGAACTCGTCCGGGTTGGTCGAGCCGCGCAGGGCCTCGTCCAATTTGATGAGGCCCGACTGATAGAGATAAAAGAGCGATTGATCGAAGGTCTGCATTCCGTACTGCGAAGTTCCGGCGGCAATTGCATCACGGATCGACGCGGTCTTTTCTTCGTGCAGGATGCAGTCACGGATAAGCGGCGTGGAGATGAGAATTTCGACTGCCGGAACACGGCTCTGTCCTTCCGGCGATTTCATTAACCGTTGAGAAACGACGGCCTTAAGCAAACCCGCCAACTGGATCCTGACGGATTTTTGCAAATACGGCGGAAAGGCCGAGATTATTCGCGTCAGCGTTTCTTTTGCATCCAAAGTATGGAGCGTGGATAACACCAGATGGCCTGTTTCGGCGGCCACGAGAGCGGTTTCGATGGTTTCCAGATCGCGCATTTCTCCGACAAGGATCACGTCCGGATCCTGGCGAAGCGATCCGCGCAGGGCTTCGGCAAAGGTGCGCGTGTCGACATCGACCTCACGTTGAGTTATAAAGGATTTTTTGTCCTTATGCAGAAATTCGATCGGATCTTCGATAGTAACTATGTGGCAGTTGCGTGTTTCGTTTATGTGATCGACAATGGCCGAAAGAGTTGTGGATTTTCCTGAGCCAGTCGTGCCGGTAACCAGAATAAGACCGCGATTTTCCTCGGCAATTGTATTGAGGACAGGCGGCAGGCCGAGCTCGTTAAAGGTTCGTATATGATCGGAAATAACGCGGGCGACGATACCGATAGAGTTTCTTTGCTGAAAAATATTTACGCGAAAACGGCCGAGGCCGGAAACGCCGTAGCCTATGTCCACCTCGTAAACTTCCTTAAAATGCTGCTTTTGACGATTGGACATCATCGAAAACGCCATCTCGAGCGTCTCGTCCTGATCCATCTTCACGACGCCCGAAAGCGGCCGCAATTCGCCATTGACGCGGATGATAGGGGTGGAGCCGGCGCGCAAATGCAAATCGGATGAGCCAAAGCTCATCGCCATGCGCAAAAGATCGTCAATTTTGTTCTGCATAATAGGGAAGGCTGCGTTCCGAGTTCACGCTTCAGCGTGTTTCTTTTCTTTGTTCTGAGTTCACGATTCAGCGTGTTCTTGTCAGAACCGCGAGCGGTAGCGACCGGGTTCCTGATTCTTGATTTTTCAGCTTGAGGAAGAAAGATTGGCTGACCGGCACAAGGAATGCCGAATCGTCAGGATAAGTTTAACGCGACTGCTTCGCAAGCGTCAATCTTTTTTTGTGCGGGGTTGTTTAAATTCGCTCCTTAAAACCTACAAATAATGGTTCTGGCCGCAGCTCGATGCCGAATTTCGTGCCGACCTCCCCTTGGATAAGATCTTTTAAAGCCAAAATCTCTGCTGCCGAAGCACCGCCCCGATTTATTATTGCGAGTGAATGATTGGTTGAAATAGCGGCATTGCCGAGTATAAACCCTTTGTAAAACCCGGATTGCTCGATCAGCCAGGCGGCCGGGATTTTTACGTTTTTCTCATCCATCGTGAAATGCGGAACGGAACTGATCCCCAATTTTTTGCCTATCTCCGCAAGCTTTTCCTTATTTACTATCGGGTTCTTGAAAAATGAGCCCGCGCTGCGGGAGTTGGGATCGCAGGCGTCGATAACCATTGATTTCGAGGCTCGAATCTCCAAAACCGCCTCGCGAGCTTCAGACAAAGTAACGCCTTTCGGTGGAACGCTGGCATCCTGCCGGCGTTCGGCCGCCATATTCTCAGCAAAATAATCCACCAAATCCTTATAAACAATTTTCGGCTCACCACCCTGCGTCAACGCATATGTAACCGACAATACGATAAACCTGTCCCGCATCGACGTGTTAAAAAGGCTCGTGCGATAAGTAAACTCGCATTCCGCGTTAGAAAGATGCACCGTCTCACCCGTCGAGCGGTCAAGACATCTCACCGATTCGATTGTCTCCGAAACTTCCTGGCCGTACGCTCCGACATTCTGCACCGGCGTTCCCCCTACAAAACCCGGAATACCGCTCAAACACTCGACGCCAGCCAGATTGCGATCGACACAATACCGCACAAAATCGTCCCAATCCTCGCCCGCGGCGGCGGTAACGAGGTAAGTATGCAACGTGTCAGAACCACCTGCTGGAGCGGGTGGCTGAAGACAATTAGTTTCGTCGATTGACGGCTCCATAAGCCGCGTTAAACCACCCGCTACCGCAGGTGGTTCTGACAAAATGCCCTTTATCGCAATTTGCAGCACCAGCCCGTCAAATCCCTGGTCGGAAACCAGAATATTGCTGCC
>JACDAY010000288.1 GCA_013695195.1 Blastocatellia bacterium
AAACAGACAATGTTTCGTCAATAACGATCGCCGTCCCGCCGATCTCCCGGTGCTTTTGGGCTGAAGTGGTTTTTACTTTGCTGACTGCCGGTCGGCGTTTTTGTGCTTCGAGCGATGTCGAGAAAAGAAATAATACGATTATAAGAATTGGAATTTTCATATCGTCATATAGATTTATCGCATTTTTTGGGTTAATTTGCTGATCCTCTCTTTCATGCCCGCATGATGAAAATGGCAAATCGCGATTGCAAGAGCATCTGCCGCGTCGTGCGGCGTTGGAACGCTTTTCATTTTCAAAAGAATACGTACCATTTCGCCGACCTGATGTTTTTCCGCATTGCCGTAACCGACGACCGTTTGTTTTATCAAGCGCGGGGCATATTCCGCTATCGCGATTCCGCGCTGTTCCGCCAGCAGAAGCATCACGCCGCGAACCTGCCCTAGCTTTATCGCAACATTCACATTTATCGAGTAAAACGCTTCCTCGATCGATAAAACATCCGGCTGAAACTTTTCGACGATCTCTTCCACGCCGCCATAAACCTTCAAAAGCCGTTTCGAAAACGCCTCACGCGGACTCGATTTTACGGTTCCGAAATCGCCAAGCGAATAGTTCAATCCGTTTCCCTCGACCAAGCCCCAGCCGAGCGTCTCGCTTCCGGGATCAATGCCTAAAACTTTCATGGAGTATTTATTCGGACGTGTGAAATTATGAAACAATAACTTATGTTTTTTTGCAAATGCAAATTGGCATTCCGATTGAGATACTAATTTGTCAAAATCCGCGATAAGTCATATGATTTTTATATCACAGACATATTGCAAGACCATGACATGAACGCTCAAATCCAGGGGTTACAGCCAAAGGAATCAATTCGTATATTACTTAACGAAATAATCGATTACGCGGGTTTATTCCCGCCTTCGATGGTTTCCATGTCCGAAGCAGTACGCAACTTCGCGGCTTACAAAAGCGGCGTTTACGGCTGGATGCTTGGGCGGTTTGTAATTCCGGCCGCCCGGCTCGATGAATTTCTGGAAAGTGCTGCAGAGTTTTTTTCCGGTGACGGAGAAAATAGTTGGCGGCTTAGCGTTTTGGCCGGCGAGGACATAAACGCGACAATTCGCGCAATAAATTTATTTAACAGTAATAATTCGCCAGGAGTGGTCTGTGATTCGTTGGAGGTGAAGGCAAATACGATCTCGAAGATCGAAAATACCGTAAGTGCTTTGCCCGATGGCGTTAAGGCCTATTTTGAAATCGCTTTGAATGAAAAATTCGCCGAATTAGTGTCGACGCTTGCGTTAAATGGGCAACGGGCCAAGCTCCGGACCGGCGGTGTTAAAGCGGAAGATTTTCCGGCCTCGCGGGAGATAATTCGCTTTGTACAGACATGCGCGGCGGCCAACGTTCCGTTCAAGGCGACTGCCGGATTGCATCATCCGATCCGTTGTTTCAAGCCCCTGACCTACGCCCAAAACTCTCCTCAGGGAACAATGCACGGTTTCCTGAACACGCTCTTGATGACCGCTTTTGCACGCGAAAACTATCGGACTAATTTACTCGAAGAGCTGATGGAAGAGGAGTTCGAAGAAGTTTTTACATTCCACGAAAACGCCGTCCGCTGGCGAAACGAAAGCGTTCTAACCCTAAAACAAATCGAGCTTCTGCGGCAACGCGGCATGATCTCATTCGGCTCCTGCTCGTTCGATGAACCAATAGCCGATCTGCGAAGTTTGGGGCTATTATAGGCAGAAACACGACCGGTAGGGAGTGTGCCTCTTTCGGAGTTTGGGAGTGCTGTAATTATAGGCAGAAACACGACCGGTAGGGAGTGTGCCTCCCCGTTAAAAATGTGACAATAATAAATAACGAATGGGAAGATAACGAATATCCGCTTGCGTATCTCATCACTATCCGCACATTCGGCTCGTGGCTGCACGGCGACGAACGCGGTTCGGTAGATCGGCATGGCAGGAATATTTACGGAACAGCACGAATCGCTTCAGACCCGAAATTTACAGCCAGGATGCTGGCGAATATTCCGAATCCCGAATTCTTGCTTAACGGCCCGCAGCGTTCTTGCGTTGAAAACTCTATCCGCCGAGTCTATTCATTCCGGGGCTATAATTTGCAGGCAATAAACGTGAGAACAAATCATGTCCACGCCGTTATTTCCGCAGCGCTGAAGCCGGAATCATTAATCAATGCTTTCAAAGCAAATGCAACGCGTGAACTCAGAGAAAATGGATTGGTAAATATTGAAATCACTGTCTGTCTCGCGGTGGAAGCAGGCGCTATTTATGGAAGCCGAACAACGTCGATGCCGCCATAGACTATGTAGTTAACGGACAAGGCGACGACCTCCCGAATTTCTAGGAGGGGTTCAGGCAGAAACCCAAGCGGTAGCGAGGGTGCCAGATGTTGAATATGCTTGGCGCGGAAGAGGCACACTCGCTACCGGTCGTGTTTTTGCCTGGTATGCGACCAAGAGGCACACTCCGTACCGGTCGTGTTTCTGCCTGGTATGCGACCAAGATGCACACTCCCTACCGGTCGTGTTTCTGCCT
>JACDAY010000305.1 GCA_013695195.1 Blastocatellia bacterium
GAACCCGGGTAACGCCCGGCAGCCCGTTCATCAGCGTTTCAATGGGAAATGAAACCTGTGTTTCGACCTCTTCGGGAGCAAGGCCCTCGGCTTCGGTCAGGATCGTGACAGTCGGCTTGTTAAGATCAGGAAAAACGTCAACGGGTAAATTCAGGGCGACATAAGTGCCCCAAACAACCAACAGCACCGCGATTGCGACGACAATCAGCCGGTTATTCAGGGACCATTTGATTACACCGTTGAGCATTTGAAATCAGTTTAGATCGGAACGATCTTATTTACTCCATTTCGTTTTCCAATCGGCCATCATCTTCATCTCGGTTTCCTGGGCTTTGATGATCTGATTCGCCAAACTCTTGATTTCAGGGTGTTCGGCTTTGGTCAAAGCCTCCTTCGCCATCGTGACCGCGCCCGCATGATGCGGCGTCATCATATCGATAAACGCCAAATCAAATTCTTTGTTTTTGGAGCTTGTCAGTTTCGGCATATCCATTTTCATAGAATCCGCCATTCCCGGCATTTCCATATTCATTGCCGGAGGCTTTCCCGCAAACCATTTCTCGCGCCATCCCGTCATTTGTGCGATTTCCTTTTCCTGATCACGAATAATATCGGCTGCAAATTTCTTCATGTCGGCGTTCTGCGTTCTGCCGTCCACCAATTTCGCCATCTCAACCGCGCCCGTGTGATGCGCGGTCATGGTGTCGAGAAATTGCAGATCATACGGCTGTGAAGCTGCGTTCGCGTCGCTTTTCATGTCCGAATGATCCATTGGCATATTGGAGTTCATCGTCATCGAATTGTGATTCATTCCGTTCATATTCATCGGTGAATTGGAATTCATCATCATCGAATTACGATTCATCGAGTTGTTAGTAGCCGTCTGACCGCAGGCCGCGAAAATGACTGCTGCAAGACTTAAAACGATTGTTAAAATTATTGTCTTCATCTTTTCCCCTGTTTTTATTTTTGTTTAGCCTTCGCTAACGATGATGCTGCCTTTATGTTTCCCCGTTCCGCAGCTAAACGTTAACCGTCCAGCTTCGGTGGGCGTAAAACTGACAATAACGTCCTTGCCGACAGGCAGCGTTTTGCGAACTTTTAGTTTTGGAATAACTACCACGCTGCCGCAGCTGTTTTTGTCAGCCCGGTTGAAAACGAGATTTACCTTATGTCCGGTTTCAACCTCAGTCGAGGACGGCGAAAAGCCGTTTTTGTCCACCGTGATCTTGACCGTCCGAGTATGCGCTTCGACAACGCTCGTCTCGAACGCGAAAGAGCCGCTCAAGCCCACGAACAATGTCGCTAAACCTAAAAACAATTTCATTTTCTTCATATATTTTCTCCCAAACCAGTATTCCTAAATCTATTATCGCGCTACGTTTTCTTTCTTAAGCGGTTGGCTGAGTCGTACGCAGTTGATAAACTCCTTCGGTAACGACACGCTCGCCTTCCTCAATACCTGAAACCACCTCATAAAAATCCGCGCCTTCCGCGCCTAGTGCAATAGGACGGCGAGTGAACGTTTCGCCGCCGTCGAATACGAAAACGAACGTCTCGCCCTGTTCGCGAACGACCGCTGTTTTCGGCACCGCCAAAACCTGCCGGTCGCCGCTTGTGTCAATTGTTATTTCGACAAAATTGCCGTCCTTTAATCTATTAAAAGGATTCTTGACTTCATAAATCACCGGGATCGTTCGCGTTTGCTCGTTAACCGTTTGACCGATGGAAACGAGTCGGCCGTCGCCGTCGGGAGTTCCGATCGTATAGACCTCGCCGCTCAAAGCCGATGATGTAAAGCTTGCCCGTGTGGACTCTCGAACAAGCGGCAAATCCTTTTCAAAAACCTGGCCTTCGAGAAGAACAGTGGACAAATTGACAATATTCACCAACTCGGTCCCGCTTTCAACCTGTTGTCCGCTCGATGCTTTAATCTGGTCGATAATTCCCGTGACAGGAGCGATAAGCGGAAAGTTGCGGGACGGCTTACGGACGGAAGGTGCCCGAAAGATGCTCTGGCCCGTTTGTGCCGCTCTTATTTGCTCGCCAATCAGTGCGTCTTGTTTTACAGCGGCGCCAACTTCTTCTTCCGCCACTTTCACTGCGGTTTGAGCTTCCTCGACTCGCCTTCGGGGGGCTGCTCCGACCTCTAAAAGATTTTGCGAGCGCCGCAGTTCGCGTTGGGCTTGCGCCAGTCGGGTTCTTGCCTGCTGCGCGCCGGCCCGCGATTGAGCCTGCTGGGACTGAAGCGATAGAACAGTATTTCTCAGTTCCAGACGGCGCGCTTCGACTTCCTGCCGCTGGGCTTCAAGCTCAAGTCTCTGAGATTCCAGCCCGGTTTGGCCGGCCACATCCAAAACCTGTTCGACATAGCCGATCTGCTCTCCACGACCGACTGCGGAGCCGAGTGCGACCGTTGGATTAAATACAATTCTTCCCGGAACCTGAGCGGTTACGACAGCTTTTGCGTCCGGACGCGCCCTGACAACGCCCGTAGTTTTCAAACCGCTCGTAATCTGCCTGACGGCTACTGCCTGGGTTTTGATACCGAAAAGAAGCTGTGATTCCTTCGGTATCGTTATAGACGTCTGTCCCGCCAAGGGATTCTCGGCGGCGGCGGCGGCGGTTGTAGACGGAATGGCCGCTATTTGCCGCGTTTCACGAGGCGGTAGAAAATACGCCAAAGCCAGGGTGCTGAATATCAGGACCAGCAGAGCAGCTGCCGCGAACGGGGCGAATCTTCGATAGTTCACCGAACCTTTTCGCTTTGCGGCGTAGAAAATCGCTCCGAACGAACCTAAAGTAAGCAAAGTTATGATCAGAAAACCGATCCAGAATGATGAGCGGACTGGTGCGCGCGAAACGGCAACCGGAAAATCGGCGGCGAATGTTCGGCTGTCAGGCGTCGTTATCGTAAAATTTATTTTATAGTCGCCGGTGTCATCAAAGACGTAGGAACCGCGATAAATTCCGCCCGGCTCTTCGGTCACGGACAGATTATCCGTTATCACAGTTCCATTCAGCTTTAAGATGTTGAAGAGGACAGCCGCTTTCTCTATAGGCAGCGGCCCCGCGCCGAAACCGCCCTGAACCTTTTCACTAAGAACCAGCAGAAACTGCGCGGTTTCGCCTACGCGCGGATCGCCGGGCGACCGCTTCAAAACAAGGGTAAACTGCCCGCTCTCGTTTTGAATATTTCGCTCGGCTGAGACGATCGATACACTTGAGCCGGATGCCGCAGAGTTTCCGGCGGCTCCTTTGCCATGGTCGTCTTCGCCGTTTGCGACGGCTGTCACCGGCAATGAAAACAGGGCAGGCACTAGTACTAGCAGTGAAAATGCGAACCTAATCCGCCCCATAAATTCGCCGGCGAAGCCATTGCAACCTTTGAAATAGATCCTTGACATTTTCATTAGTGTGCATGCGCCGAACCGTAAAGAGCCTGCATCGCGAGGACGTCCACACGTATCGCTTCGGTTACCGATTTCGCCTGTGCTTCATTCGCACCGTTGACCTTAATATCGGCTCCAAGCAGCAGATCGTTATCATGGCCTTTTCCCGCGAACTGACTCAGAAAACCCGTGGGCAAGCCTTCTGCCCTTACTTCTTTGATCAGCGGCGATCCGTCTTTATTTTCGTAAACAATGATCATGTCCTTACCGGCGGCTTTCACGACGGTTGCGGCGCCGATCTGCGTTCGAGAGCCGCTCGTTGTCGAAAACGCCAGATATGAATGATGGTCTTTCTCCGTTACTTTTATGCTCGTGTCTTTCTCGATTGACGCGATTTGCGCATCCGTTAAGTCCTTATGCTGGGTTGTAAATGATTGTGCTCCCGCAAACGCGGCTTTAACCGCAGCCGGAACCTCATCGACCGGTTTCGTTGCCGTACCGGAATTCACCGCAGCAGTGTTTAGAGCAGCGGTATTCCCCGAAGCCGTCCGATTTTCGTTCGGCGCCGTTGTTGTCGAACACGCGGATCCGAAAGCAATACCCATGACAGCGGTTAAAATAAGTAAGGTTTTCATTTTTTTCCTCTTGTTCCTATGGATTGATCGTTTTTCCTAAATCAACAGATTCTGCCTTTCTCTCAAGCAGCGATTTCAATAAATTTTCTTTTGTAAACTGCCCCGGCACATCCTCTGTATCCGGTAAAACTGACGTCGCACCAGGTGCAAAGGCCGAATTCGGCAGCGGCGCTCCGACCGCCGCCTCAAGCGCTGCCAGAGCTCTGTAATAATCACGCAGCGTTTCATTAAAACCAGTTACGTTTTCGATCAAGCGGCGCTGCTCGGCCACGACTTCAAAAACCGAAAATTCACCCTCAATGTAAGCTGCCCGGACGGTTTGCAGGTTTGCTTCGGCTCGAGGCAAGATTTGCGTGGTAAAAAGCACCAGCTTTTCGGCGGCCGCACGATACTGTCGATATGCGACGGCGACGTCGCGCCGAATCGTCGCTTCCAAAAACTCGCGCGTCCTGACTGCCTGCAGCTGTTGTCCGGAAGCCGACGCAATTTCGCCCTGATTTCGATTAAAGATCGGAATGTCGATCGAGACGCCAAAGGTCAATTCATTATCCAGATCACGGGCGAATCCTCCACCTGCTGATTCCGGTAGGTCAATAACACCTTTTGAGCGTGAAAAACGGACCGAAGGGGTAATGTTCGGAATCGCATTTGAACGTGCCAAATCTATTCTTGCCGCTCCTAGCCGCTCGCCGATTCGCGCGGCCTCTAGATCAGAACGGCCGCGAATCGCCTGCTCCGTCAATTCGCTTAAACCAAGATCGAGCCTTGGAGGGCGATCAGCCTGCGGGGCGATTCGTAGCGGTTCCGAAATATCTAAACCAATTAGAGTGCGGAGTTCCAGCAAGGCGGTTTCCAGCTCGTTTCCGGCGTCGATTTGCCGAATGCGAAGGCGGTCGCTCTCGACCTTCACCAAATTTAAATCCAGCGGAGCTACGTCGCCTTCGGTTAAGCGGGCTTCCGTTACCCGAACAAGCTCGGCGTCCGCGTTAAGCAGCCTTTCAACGACGTCCAATTGCCGGGACGCAGCAACTGCCCTCGTGTAATTCTGCCGAATCTCGACGGCTATCCCGCGTTCGAGCGCTGAAACCTCGGCTCTAACTTGCTGCAGTTCAAGCTGAGCAACGGCTTTCCGCTTTCCGCGTTTTCCGCCAAGCTCAATAGTTTGCGATAAACCGGCCGAAAAATCGTACCCCGGCTCTCCGCCGAGGAAACGCGAACTCCCGTACTCCGTATCAATAACCGGATTTGGGCGCTGTCCCGCCTGGATCAAGCGCCCTTCCGCGATAGCGAGACGCTGACGCGCCGCAAGTAGATCCGCACGCCGCGAACCGGCGCTCTCTACAAGCCGTTCAACACTCAAACCGTCTTGCGCGACAAACTGAGACGAAACGCGGGGCGTCGTGGTCTGCGATGGAATG
>JACDAY010000321.1 GCA_013695195.1 Blastocatellia bacterium
CTATTCGGATTGTTCTTAATGAAATCGCGTACTTCCGATTCGTAAGCGACATCGTAAGGCACACAGGAAACCTGCTTTGCCTTTTCCGGTACCGGATGCAAAGCTCGAAAAGGTTTGATTATCGCCACTAAAAGCTCCTTTATTTAAGGGTTGAAATACGATTAAAAACGTCTTCTCACTTCGTGGTTTTTGTGTCTTCCGTTGGTGATCTTTGTGTCAAACATTTCTTTGACACAAAGATCACCAAGTCTTTCACAAAGGACACAAAGCAATCAACTTTTTTAATGCTCCGGATGTTCGTCTTCGGCTGCTGTGTCCAGATTATTCAGATAAACGTCGATCGCCACCTTCCATTCACCGTTCTCTTTTACGAACGGCAGGTTTTCAAATTCACCGGTATCGACATTCCTGACCTCGAGCGATGCCTTATCGTCTTCGATCTTTGCCGCCCCCATCTCCGGCAGTGTTTGAAACGGGCCGCCGTCATCTTCCCTTAAAGCTTCATCGACGGTTTTGTTTTGTTCGCGTGCCCCTGTTTCCAAAAGAGCCAAAGTACCCATCGAGAGATATTTTTTGATTGCCGCAACATCCTTTTTATTTGACGCCTCACTAAGTGCTTTTAAGGTGTCGGCCGGGCCGCGAACCGGCGCTGGCTGATTTATTTCAGCGGAAGGCAGGATGCCCTGGTTCTCTGCATTCTGATTGACAGCCGGCGGGTTTGGAGTGCAGCCGCCAGCAAAGAATGCTAAAAATATAACGATGAATAATTTGTAAATTTTCACGTCGATTTAATCAGAAACTCTTACTTTCAAATTCAGGGTTGTTTGCCCTGATCTATAATATCGTCCAACTGCTGATTATTTTGCTCGATTTCCTGCATCAAGCGGTCTGCATAGCCTTTTTTATCGATTTTCCAAACGTCATCTTCTTTAATAAACGGAACGGTTTCCCATGCACCGAACGAATTTTCAACTTCCAGTGTAGCGGTCTCGCCATCGATTTTTTCATTTCGGAGTTTGACTGTCGTTTGGCCTTCGCTAAAGAGCGTCTCGCGTTTTACAATATCGTCGACCGTGACACTTTGCGCTTTGGCCTCGAGTTCATGCATCTTGATCGTTTCTGCCGATAAGAGCAATTTCATCGTGGTTGTGTCCTTTTGCTTTATAGCTTTCGTATATGTTTTGAAGGTTTCAATCGGCGTGGAAGGCGTTGTTTCCCCCGAACACGCCGCCAGCAGCAGAAACGATACGAATGGAACAAGGATTTTTGACCCAAAAAGCATTTTGAACAACTTTCTCAATTATGGCTATACTCTAACTTTAAAACTAAAGTATATCCTAAAGATATGGAGCAAAAAACAGGTGGAACGCAAAAAACTCACGAGTGAAGAAATAGAGCACGGTTTAGGCGAAGTTACAGGCTGGGAATCGCAGGACGATCATTTAAAAAAAAAGTTCACCTTTTCGGATTTTGCAGAGAGTTTGGCGTTTATAAACAAAATTGGCGACATTTCCGAAGCGTCGGATCATCACCCTGACATTACGTTCGGCTGGGGCTATGCGGAAATTGCGATCACCACGCACGATAAAGGCGGAATAACCGCGAAGGATTTTGAGTTGGCGGGCAAAATCGATTCGATTACTGCAGACTAACTAGTTCAATTCGGCGCATTGAATCGGAAAATCCTTCTTAAGTGTAACCACCGAATTTCCGAATTTCGAAGTTGTGTTATCGAATGTCTGAACAACCTCCGCCACGCCGTAAAGACATTCTTTTGCCTTTTGATATGTGTAGGTTGCAAATATTTTCCTTTCCTTCCTCATATTAAAAGTAGAGCGGGCATACTCACTCCAGTCGTCTCCCGAAAAAAAGAATTTTATCGGCTTTATGCCTTCGGCATTCAGTTTGGCTAGAACGTCGGTTTTTACGGTTTCACTAAAAAATGTACCCGGTGTTGGGATTTTTGCGCTGTCAGGTGATCCTCTTAAAACGACCGAATCATAATCCGAAAACATTTTGCGATATTTCGCCAATCCTCCAGAAAAATCAAGAATCACGGCGGATTTCGCCAGATAATCATTCGCGCCAAGCGGCACGGCAGTAGAATTGGCAATTCGAAATTCATTATGCCAGACACCGCGCTTCGCGTTCCCGGCTGTGCTGAGAAATAAGGGTATTGATCTGTTTCTTCCTGGAAGTCCCGGAGCAAGATTGATTTTTATTTCCGTGCTCGATAAGTCTTCTTTCGTAAATTGCAGCAGATATTGATTAAGAGAAGTTATATCACCCTGCGGGCCGATTTCCGTAAAAAGCATATACTTCATTCTTGCAGGATCTTCGGAATCGGGAGCGGCAAAAACGTAATCTCCGAGCTTTCCGTTGAATTTGGCATATAACCAGAGCGGCTCGCCGTCCGTTACCCTGTTGATCGCGTTGACCTTGGCTTCGGCGAACGTTTTGTGATCACTGCGAGACAGAACGATCTGAACATCCACATTCATAATCGCCGGTTTTGGCTTTGAGATCGCGGCGGGTCTGCCTGTTTCTTCATCCTTGCGGCGCTGTCTTTCCTCATCGGCGCGAATCGCCCGGTTTCTCCGCTCGATAGACCTTTGCATTTGCGGAAACTCTTGTCCGAGCACAAACGAACAGGTAGCAAATATAAAAAGAAAGCTTAAAAATATCGTAATTTTCAAAACAAGGCCTCCTGAATTTCCAAAAAATCAGATGGTTTCGTCGCTGAAAGCGACAAATTTAATAGCGTCGGGTACAACCCGACGTTTCACAACCAAATATTGCAGTCCCTGAAAGGGACAAATAATTACGGGGGCATGTTCGACGCTTACAGCGTCAGAACGTCTTTTTCGACTAACGTCGGGTTCGCACCCGACGCTATTGAATTTATCCACTTCGTGGAATGTCAACAGAACTAAGCTGCTCTTACACACGCCGCAGATTGCTCCGGTTTACCGCCTCCGTTGCTTGTAGATGATATTTTCGTTAATATCGATGGTTTAGTTTTTCATCAAAAATTTTACGAGGATATCAATATAACAGTATGACTAATGTCCCAATAACGGTCGCTCACGGAGATGGCATCGGCCCGGAGATCATGGATGCGACCCTGCATATTTTGAAGGAAGCTGGCGCTCGGCTCGATATAGAAACGGTCGAGATCGGAGAAAAAGTGTATTTATCCGGCAATTCGGCCGGGATCGCTCCGGAATCGTGGGAATCGCTTCGCCGGACGAAAGTTTTCCTGAAGGCGCCGATAACGACACCGCAGGGCGGCGGTTATAAAAGCTTGAACGTGGCCGTTCGAAAGACGCTTGGGCTTTATGCAAATGTCCGTCCGTGCGTTTCGTATCATCCGTTTGTTCGCACAAAACATCCGGTAATGGACGTGGTAATCGTCCGCGAAAACGAAGAGGATACATATGCCGGAATCGAATATCGGCAGACGGACCAGGTAGAGGAATGTTTAAAGCTGATCTCGCGTCCCGGTTCGGAGAAAATTGTTCGCTATGCTTTCGAATACGCGAAAAAATTCAACCGAAAAAAGGTAACGTGCTTTATAAAGGACAACATTATGAAGCAGACTGACGGCCTGTTCCACCGCGTTTTCGACGAGATCGCGCCCGAATATCCGGGCATCGAGGCGGACCACTGGATCGTTGACATAGGCGCGGCAAAAATGGCCGACACACCAG
>JACDAY010000322.1 GCA_013695195.1 Blastocatellia bacterium
TATTCATTTTATAACTAAGTTCTCCGTATAAAGCTCGCGATAAACACGATAGTTGTTCATCATCTTAAAGAGACGATTCACGATGATGAGAGTATAAGTCGGCGGAGCCGACGCCATATTTGTAGCCCACAGTGCGAACTGTGGGGATCTGGCCAGCAAATAATGCCCAAGCCGTTGAAAACGGCGGCATAATATCCGCGAATTTGTCTCTATGCACTACAAGACTCAATATATTCCACCGTCTTCGACGGTTCCGACGAAGTCTTGTCGGAGTTCCCATATCTTGCGATATGGGCTACAAATATACCGCCGTCGCTGACGGCTCGCGTGGCGTTTCGACCACCTTTCCGAAATCAATCCCATAAATACTTTTCGTCGTATTCCACATGATTTTTGTCTAAAAGCGAAACGAATTCCATTTTAAAATCAAACGTCGTGTGGTGCTGTTCCTGATTCTGGATATACCTCACGACTGCATCGACATTCGAGCGCGAAACACTGAAAGCTCCAAAGCCTTTTTGCCAGGCGAACTTCTTTCCAAATCGCTCTTTGATACAACGGGACGAATTCGCCTTAACGAGACGCATCGTTTCTGACAGATGAACATTTGGCGGTAACAATATGAGCATATGAACGTGATCGCTCATACCGTTAATAATGATCGGCTTGCCCTTTAGTTTTTTGACAAGGCCGCCCATGTAAGCGAAGAGTTCAGATTTGATCTCGGAAGGGATGAGCGGTAAGTGACCTTGAGTACTGAAAACGATGTGGCTCAACAAGTTTGAGTGCGTGTGCGACATAGTTTATTGTATTATGCCGCCGCCTTCGACGGCTCGATTTTTTTCGGAGTTTCCCACATCTTGCGATGTGGGCTACAAATATATCACGTCTCCGACGGTTTCTAATGTAAAACCGAACCGGTCGCTAACTCTTGCGGTTTTGACCTCTATTTTTTCACCAGATTCTCATCGTAAAGTTCCCGATACGCCCGATAATTATTCATCACCTTAAAAACATAATTTTTCGTTTCAGCAAAACCGATCTCCGACGCGAAGATTCCGGCTTCCTTTGGTTTGCTGCGGTTCAGCCATCGCGCAGCGTTGTCTTCGCCGCCGTTGTAGCTGGCAGCGATGGCTTCGTAGAGGCCGTCGAATTCATCGTTTAATTCAGCGATGTATACGCTGCCGATGGCGATATTGACCGACGGCTTGTAAAGGTCGTCCGGCTGAAGATTTGGATATCCGGCTTTTTTGTTGTATTTCAGAGCGGTGTCGTAAACGAGCTGCAACAGGCCGCGGGCACCGGCGGGCGATTTGGCACCGGACTTGAAAACGCTCTCCTGTTTCATAATCGCCAGGACAAAACGCGGGTCTATCTTTCGCTTTTTCGCTTGTGTGAGAAGCTCGGTTCGATACAAAACGGGATAATCTTTGTAGAGTACCGGTGTTGCCCTTCCAATAGTTTTGAATTGCTCACCGGCGGAAAACCGACTGGCGGCGAGATTTCCGAAATATGATCCGCTCGGAATCGGTTCATAAACCAATAACGCTTCGACCTTTTGTTTGCAGTTTTCCAAAGCGAGCCCTTTCAAATAATTCACCTCGTCGCGGCTGGTCATAGTTCCGGCGAAACTCTTTCCCGCAAGCAGGCCGTCGGCCGCCTTGACCGCGTCGTTGCAATTGCCTCGAAATGTTTCCATACGCAGACGGGCGTGCAGGGCATTGACCTCCGCCGGCTTACCACGAAATTTCCGGGCGGTCTTATCAACCCATTCATTTGCTTCATCATATTTTCCGGCCTCGCGGTAAGCGTCTATAGTGTTCAAGTGCGCAGTCTCGATTCGTTCTCCCTCAGGAAACATCGTTACGTACTGTTCATAGCTCTTCGCCGCTTCCAGATTCTTGCCCGCCCGCACGTAGCTTGCACCTTTGAACGCCAGACCTTCGCGGCCGTCTTTTGTATTAAGATGATCTTTTGTCAGTTTGTTAAACCAGGTAACCGCTTTGTCATAATCACGTTCCCACATATACGAACGCGCGGTGCCGAAAAGCGCCTTCGAAACACCGGCATTGTCCGGATATATATCTAAAACCTTTTGCCAATGTAACCGAGCCTGCGGGAAAAGGCGGTTAGCGGAATAGGTTTCCGCACGCTGCAGATGTTCAAGGGCGGTTAGCGTCTGAAGTTTTCCGGTTGAATCCCGGCTGATCGCGTCCTGATCGGTAACGCGGCGTAATGCGGCGTCGGATATGCCCTGGGTAAAGCCGGGCAATGAAATAAACGAAACTAAGATGAGTATGATCAGAAAATTTTTCATATTGGTAAAGCAGGAAGAGGAAGTGCGAAAACAATATTACCGATTCTTAGACGAAAGGGCAATTTCAAACGTTGCAGGCATAAGGCGGAAACACGACCGGTAGGGAGTGGTTTCTCAATTACAGGCGCAAACCACCCGCTACCGCAGCTGGTACTGACAAATCCGCAATCTAATCCGCAATCGAAACACCCTCGCTACCGCTCAGGTTTCTGCCCTCGGCGATCTTCGTGCTAAAATCTTTTACTTTCTGTGGAGTTACTAACATGAAAATTGCATTAAACGGCGCGACGACAATGCACGCCGATCTGGAAACCGACATAAGGGCGGCCGGGCAAGCCGGCTACGATCTCGTTGAGTTATGGGCGCCGAAGCTTCGCGCTTATCTGAAAACAGATTCAACGGCGGATCTGAAAGCGCTGTTGACCGAAAATAATGTTGAGCCGTATTCCATTAATTCGATCGAGCACATTACGTTCCGGAATCCGGAGGATTACGAATCGATAAAAGCGCAATGCGGCGAGCTCTCGGCTGTGGCGGGCGAGCTCGCCTGCCCGTATATAGTTGTGGTTCCCGGAAAACTGCCCGAAAATGCTGCAAAAGAAAATATCATTGAAGAATCTGTCCACGTTCTCAATGAGCTTGCCGATATTGCAGAGCCTTACGGCGTATCACTGGCATTCGAATTTCTTGGGCAGCCGGACTGTTCAGTGCAGACCCTCGATCTATGCAATGAAATCGTGGAAAAGGTGAATCGAAATAACGTTGGTAATGTAATCGACACCTTTCACTTTTATGCGGGGAATTCGACTTTGGAGGCAATCGAATCGCTGAAACCGGAGAAGCTTTTTATCTTTCACATCAACGACGCGGAGAATCTGCCGAAGGAGCAGCTAAC
>JACDAY010000367.1 GCA_013695195.1 Blastocatellia bacterium
AGAGAATTAAAGGAGATAGATCAATGCCAAAATTAAAAACACATAAGGGCGCGGCAAAGCGTTTCCGCTCGACTGCTTCGGGCAAATTTAAACGCGGCCATTCTCACGCGCGTCATATTTTGACCAAAAAAACCAGCAAACGTAAACGCAACCTGGACATCGACGTGATGGTTTCCGAAGGCGATCAAAAACGCGTCGAAAAAATGCTGCCGTACGGAAGGGATTAGTGATTTTGGGTTTTGGATTTTAGATTTTGGATTGAAGACTCGTTTACGTTAGTCAACCCAAAATCTAAAATTGAACGACTGAAAGGAGTGATGAAATGCCAAGAGCAAAACGTGGAAATAAGCGTTTGGAAAAACGCAAAAAAATATTAGCCTTAGCCAAAGGTTATCGGGGAACGAAATCGAAATTGTACCGCTCTGCCAAAGAATCGGTCGAACGCGCGTTGAACTTTGCCTATACCGGCCGAAAATTGAAAAAACGCGATTTTCGTAAACTTTGGATAGTCCGCATCAACGCGGCCTGCCGTCTGAACGACATCAAATATTCGCAGTTCATTCATGGCCTTAATCTTGCCGAGATAGAACTCGATCGTAAGGTCCTCGCCGATCTTGCCGTGAAACAGCCGGAAGCATTCGCGGCGGTTGTAGGACAGGCGAAAGACGCGATTGGTAAAAAGCAACAGGCAGCGGCGTAATCTAATTATGCGTAGACGACTTGCGCACGGAAGTCTTATCCTGATAAGCGTCCTGGTCATCTTACTAAATGCAAGAACAACAGGAAGAAGTTACTAAAATTCGTGAAGCGTTCGACCAGGAGTTCGGACGCTTTGCTGATTTGGATTTAGATGGCAGAGGTGTAACCGACGCGGAATCTTTGCTGCGCGAAGTCGGCGAGCTCAAGATAAAACATACGGGTAAGAAATCTGCATTTGCCGGTGCAATGAAACTCATCGGAAAAGTTGCGCCCGAAGAGCGAGGGAATTTCGGGAAGTTCGTTCAATCCGTCGAAAAAGAAATTGTCTCGAAAATCGAAGAGTCCGAAAAAAGACTCGCTGAATTTATATCTAATGCAAAGATCGAAAGCGAGCGGCTGGACGTTACGCTTCCGGGCCGGCGTCCGCGAACCGGGCATTTACATCCGATCACTATTTTGCGGCAAAAGATTGAGGATATTTTCGTTTCGATGGGTTATTCGATCGAGGACGACCGCGAGATCGAGACCGATTATTATAATTTCGACGCTCTGAATATTCCCGAAGGGCATCCGGCGCGGGAATCGCAAGACACATTTTATACGACCGACGGTTTTGCTCTCCGCTCGCAGACTTCGACTGTACAGATCCGGGCGATGGAGCGCCGAGGCGTGCCGATACGCATTATAGCTCCGGGTAAGGTTTTTCGCCGCGACACGCCCGATATGACGCATGTGCCGATGTTCCACCAGATCGAAGGCCTTTGCGTCGACAAGAGTATCACGATGGCACATTTAAAAGGCACGGTTACCGAATGGCTGAAACGTCTGTTCGGCGAAGATACCATAACGCGCTTCCGCCCGTCCTACTTCCCTTTTACTGAGCCGAGCGCTGAATTCGATTTTTCGTGCTTCAAATGCCACGGCACCGGGCAATATGATGGCGTGCGCTGCCGACCGTGTAAAGGCTCCGGCTGGATCGAGCTAGGCGGATCGGGAATGGTTCATCCGAATGTACTTCGCGCGGTCGGTGTCGATCCGCAAGTTTATTCGGGCTTTGCGTTCGGCTTCGGCCTCGAAAGAATGTGCGCGCTGATGTATTCGATTGACGATATTCGTCTGATGTTCGAGAATGATGTGAGATTTTTGGAGCAATTCAAATAATGGATCGCCGGCATCCTGCCGGCAAGAAAGCTAAAACTTTTGATTTTTTTATACATACGGGTGAGTGACAGTTGCCGGCAGGATGCCGGCGTTCCTTATGAACATCAGCTACAACTGGTTAAAAGACCTAATAGATATAAATCTTCCACCCGAAGAATTGGGGAAGAAACTGACGAATATCGGCCTCGCGGTTGAAGGGATTCACGAAGACGATTACGTTTTTGACATTGATCTCACTTCAAACCGGCCTGATTGTTTGTCGCATCTTGGAGTTGCGCGCGAGATTGGCGTTATAACGAAAAAAGCACTTGCCGCAGAGACGCGGAGCCGCGCAGAAGAAACAGCTTCGATTCCGTATCCGGCAATACTGGCGACCGATATAGTCAAGATTGAAGACACTGACCTGTGCCATCGGTTTACTGCACGGATTATCAGAGATGTTAAAATCGGCCCGTCCCCCGATTGGCTTGTGAAACGACTGGCGGCGATCGGGGAGCGCTCGATAAATAATGTTGCCGACATTACCAATTACGTAATGCATGAGCTTGGGCAGCCGATGCACTCGTTCGATCTCAATAAGCTCGCCGGAAATCGAATTGTCGTTCGCCGCGCAAGACATGGCGAAATGATCACAACACTCGATGAAGCAGAGCGTAAACTCGATGATGCGATGCTGATGATCTGCGATGCCGAAAAGCCTGTCGCGATTGGCGGAATAATGGGCGGTCTTGATTCGAGTATTACTGAAGATACAGTTAATGTATTACTTGAAGTTGCATATTTTAAACGTGAGACTATTCGTCAGACATCGAGGAAATTGGGACTTCATACAGAGGCGAGCTATCGGTT
>JACDAY010000383.1 GCA_013695195.1 Blastocatellia bacterium
GCTTCGGTGCCGCCAGCGAGGTCAGGGCGAGGCCGAGGTAGTAGACGGTGTGGCTCAGGCCGATGACGGTGTTGCTGGCGTCATGGTGGTGCAGCCAGTGCGACACCGCCTGCGTGCCCAGCCCGAAGCTAAACGCCCAGGCGGCGCTGGCGACGCAAACCAGGGCCAGCTGCAAGCGGAATGGCTGGGCCAAGGCGTCCGTGCCCCAACGAGAAAATGGGCCGAGATTTCGGCCGGGCCGGCATTTCAACAGAAAACGAGGATCCGGTCAAGCCGGGCACCCCCGCTGGAATACCCCCGGGTGTGCGACGTGGTTTGCAGCTGGGCGTGTGGGTTGTGTATACTGCCGGGAGTAATTGGCTGTTCTGACAACGGGATAGGGTGAGGCTCTTTCAAGGAGCCAGGGGATGGCCAGCAAGAAAAAGGTTTCCGCGAGCGTCGAGCCGGTGCAGGGGTACGTTGAGGGCGTGGCGAAGTCGCTCGTCGATCGGATCTATGGGCCAAATGGGTTGCCGTGGGGCACTCGGCTGACCGAGTTGGAGGACGTCATCTTGGCGGTCCGGCAGACGCTGACCGAGGAGATGCTCAAGCAGGCCCTCCAGCGGCAGGCCCAGACCAACTCGGATCGGCCCGAGCCCTATCGGGGCTGTCCGGGTTGTCAGGGGCCGGTCGAGCCACGGCCGGATCCGGAACCTCGCAATGTTCAGACACGTGTCGGCGAGGCCGAGTGGGATGAGCCGAACGAATACTGCCGCAAATGCCGGCAGGCTTTTTTTCCCTCAGAGCAAGAGTCTGGGGATTGATCGCGGCGAATCCAGTGCGGCACTCTTGGAGAAGATCGTCTATGCGGGGACGACCAACTCGTCGTTTGAGCAGGGCAGTCACGACTTGCTGAAGCTGGCGGAGATTCGAGTATCGACCAAGCAGGTGGAGCGCGTGTGCCATCGGATCGGCAAAGAGCGATTGGCCGAGCGTGAGCGTGACGTGTCGGCGTACGAAGAGCTGCCGTTGCTGGAACGCAAGGCGGCGCCGGCGGGCGTGGCGATTCCCACGACAGCGCATGTGGCGGTCGTGGGTTGCGATGGCGGCCGGCTGCAAATTCTCGATCGCCAGGGCCAGGCGATCGAGACCGAGGAGGCCGAAGCGGACGACGGCCGCTCGGGCAAACACTGGCGCGAAGACAAAATCGGCCTGCTTATGATGATGGCGAGCGCCGAGGCGGCAAGCGATCCTTGTCCGGAAATTCCCCCGTCGTTCGTGGATCCGGCACGAATTCTGAAGCTGGCGCGCGAGTTGAAGACGAAGACGGCCGCACGCGAGGAAGCCGCGAAAGAATCCTCCTCGCCAGAAGCCAGCCTGGAAGCGTTGACCAACTCGGCGCTCGATCCGGCAATGGATCCAAAGCCAACCTGGACGCCGCCGAAGGTGCTCGAGAAACGGATGGTGGGTTCACGAGTTCGCTGGCCGGACTTTGGTCCGATCCTGGCTCAAGCGGCGTGGTCGTGGGGATTCTTCGCCACGCCGCGCAAGGCGTTCATCGCCGATGGCTCCGACAACAATTGGACGATCTGGCGGCGTCACTTCTCGTCGTTCGAGCCGATCCTGGATTTCATTCACGCGCTGTCCTACGTGTTCGCGTCGGCGATGGCGGCACGTCCCTTCGCGGACGGCTGGCGGACTTACCAAGAGTGGATCGGTTGGACGTGGACGGGAGACGTCGCCCAAGTGATCGAGGCGTTGCGGAGCCGGCAAGCGGAACTGGGCGAACCGTTGCCCGAGGACGGCGAAACGCATCCGCGTCAGGTGGTGTCGCGGAGCCTGTCGTACCTGGAAAACCATCAGAGCCAAATGAAGTACGCGGCGTATCGTCGTGTGGGCCTGCCGATCACGAGTAGCTACGTGGAGTCGGCGGTGAAGCAGTTCAATCAACGAGTGAAGGGAACGGAAAAGTTCTGGTCGGAACGTGGAGCGGAAGCGATGCTCCAACTGCGAGCGGATCATCTCAGCGATCACGCGCCCCTCGCCGAATTCTGGCAATCCCGGCAAGAGAAGCAAACCGGCCAACGCCCCTACCGCATGGCCTCCTGAATACAAACCGCGTCGCACACCCGCCTTCCAGGCCGACAATTCGCTTTGCCGGAGCTGCGGAAACCTGATACCTTTCGCTGACTCTCCCATCGGCCCGCCCGCGCGCGGAGCGAGCATGACGCAGAAAGAACGCTGGGCATTCTGGCTCGGCCTGGGCGGCGACGATTGATCCCCGCTCGCGGGTTCGCGCACGGCATCCCGAGCGCAAACCCGCAAGCGGGGCCGGAGTTTTCCATGTCCCTCTGGAACAACCTGTTTCGCACCAAGTCGCTCGAATTGCTCCACGCGGAAATGCTCGGCGACAACCGCCTGCGCCGTGTGCTCGGGCCTGTCGGCCTGACGTCGCTGGGCATCGGCGGCATCATCGGCGCGGGTATCTTCGTCATGACCGGCCGCGTCGCCGCCAACGAGGCCGGGCCCGGCATCCTGCTGTCGTTCGTGCTGGCCGCCGTCGCCTGCGCGCTCGCCGCCTTCTGCTACGCCGAGTTCGCCTCGATGGCCCCGGTCGCCGGCAGCGCTTATACC
>JACDAY010000027.1 GCA_013695195.1 Blastocatellia bacterium
ACATCGCGCCCTTTTCCTGTCAGTCGGACTCCGTAATACGGTATGTGCGCGACGAGCGATTGCCGCTCCATTTGTTTAAGCATACGTGAAACGGCGGGCGGGCTGACCTGTAGATGCTCTGCTAAATCCCTGGTCGAAGCATCCGATTTCTGCTCTACTCCACGCTCGGATAAACTCCAGATAGCCTTCAGATAATCTTCTTTTGAAACAGTAAGTTTTTTTGTGTATTCAACCATAAATAGAGTTCAAAGTTCAAAGTAAAATGTTCAAAGTAATAGTCTTGACGTTGAACCTGGAACTTTGAACTTAAAAAAATAACCGCGCCGCCGTTGCCGTCAAAAGGCAAACCGCGATGCCTAGAACGACCGGCAAAATTGTGGAGATCGTCGTCCATTTCAAGCTGCGCGTTTCCTGCCAGATCGTCCAGATGGTCGTACTGCACGGATTGTGCAGTAGGCTGAAAAGCAATAAATTGATTCCCGTCAAAAGCGTCCAGCCGCCCATCCCGGTTAAAACTTCCTGAATCTGCATATCGTCGTCGATTCCGCTCATCACTCCGGTTTGCGCTAAACCGGATTTTGACAAATTAAGCGTCAGCATCAGAATCGTCGGGATAACGATTTCATTGGCCGGAATCGCTACGATATAGGCGAGAAGGATTACGCCGTTCAAACCGATCAAGAGGCCGAAGGGATTGAGAAAAGAAATGAGGTGCGTGGCAATGCTCGCTTCGCCGATGTTAATGTTGCTGATCAACCAAATTACCGCACCCGCCGGAGCCGCCATTATCACGGCACGTTTCAAAACTATCAACGTCCGGTCGATAATTGATTTGTAAAGCGTCTGCCAGATTTGCGGCGGGCGATACGGCGGCAGCTCCAGGCTAAAACTCGACGCTTCGCCCTTCAGCCAGGTCTTCGACAAAAACGCCGAAACAAGAAGTGTGAATATTACTCCGAGAATCGCTATAGCAACCACGCTCGTCGCCGCGATAAAACTCGCCATAAAAGGCGGCGCGGTGGCGCCGACGAAAATCGCGCCGATTAAAATCAGCGTTCCCCAACGGCCGTTGCAGATCGCAAAATTATTCGTAACGATCGCAATCATCCGCTCGCGCGGGCTGTCGATGATCCTGGTCGAAACCACGCCCGCCGCGTTGCAGCCGTAACCCATCATCATCGTCAGGGCTTGTTTGCCGTGAGCTCCGGCACGTTTGAAAAGCCGGTCGAGGTTAAAGGCCACGCGCGGCAGATAGCCCAAATCTTCGAGCAATGTGAAAAGCGGAAAAAAAATCGCCATCGGCGGCAGCATAACGCTTACCACCCAAGCCGTCGCCAGATAAACGCCGTCGATCCAAAAACCAGACAACCACCACGGCGCGTTCAAGGCTGCTGCAACACCGTGCAGAGCATTATAAACCGTGCCCTGCAGAAGCTCACCGAGCATCGCCGACGGTATGTTCGCCCCCGCGATCGTTAGCCAAAACACACCCGTCAAAAGCAGAATCATCAACGGAAAACCCCATAGACGGCTGGTTAAAATACGGTCGAACTTTTGTTCGAGATTTCCCGTCTGCTCGCCGGCGGAAACGGCGCGGCCGGCGATTGCACCGGCATCCGAGTAAATGGCTTCGGTTAACCTGTCGTGCAGATTGCCGCCGACTTCGCCACGCAGACGGGCGGCGTTATCTAATATGGCTTCGGAATTTGTCATTACTTATCTCGCCTCCAACTGCACAAGCGGCGGAAAGACGTTCGCAGCACGGACAGTGCCGAGCGTTGCCGTTTGTACGGCATTGATTATGCTTTCGTCGCCTTCGAGCAGGCGAAGCGCAACCCAGCGTGCATTTGGTAAATCCTCGAATTGGCCATGAAGCTGCGTCGCAAGGGTGTCTATTGCGTTTTCCAATATATCGTCCGTATATTTGATCCGGTGAGGACGCGCCTGAAACTCACCACTTGAGACCTGCTCGATGGCGCCTAATAGTTCGTCCACGCCTTTGCCGCTTCGGGCCGCCATCGATACAACCGGGACACCCAGATCGCGTGCCAGCGAACGCTCATCAACCTTTATATTGTTGCGGCCGGCTTCGTCAATTAAATTCAAAGCGACAACAGCTCGATCCGTAATTTCGAGAATCTGCAGAACAAGATTGAGGTTTCTTTCGAGGCGCGTCGCGTCCGCAACGACAACCGTTACGTCGGGTTTTCCAAAAAGCACAAAGTCACGGGCAATTTCTTCGTCAACGCTCGTTGACAGCAAAGAGTAAGTGCCGGGCAAGTCCACGAGCTTAAATTTTTTGCCGCCGAGCGTAAAAGCCCCTTCGGCTCGCGTAACTGTTTTGCCGGCCCAATTTCCGACGTGCTGATTAAGTCCGGTCAGAGCGTTAAAAATCGTGCTTTTGCCGGTGTTCGGATTGCCTGCGAGAGCGACAACGTAATCCCAATTCCCGGTTTTTATACCGAGCTTGGCCAAGTGCGCCGTGTTGCAGCCGGAAGCGCACGAGCCGCATTGAATAGCAGTTTCTGCGTGACTCATCCTTCTTCCTCAACTTCAATCAACTCGGCTTGTTCACGCCGGAGCGCGATAACAGCACTGCGAATTCGATATGCAACCGGATCGCCGAGCGGGCTCGCCATTACATTTTCAATAAGCGTGCCGGGCAAAATGCCTAAATCTACCATTCGTCGCCGTTCCGTGTCCTTACTGTAAATTCCTTTGACTGTGGCGGTGCGTCCTGCTTTGAGCATGTTAAGCGTCATAATTACGTCCTGTCTTTTTTCAAAAATGAACCTTGGTTAAATTATACACTAAAATTTTTAACTTTGGTTAATATAATTCCCCGAAAAATCCGCAAGCCAATCGGGTTTGCCGATTTACTTGCGGAAATTTACGACTAGAGACCAAGTCTGCGTCTGGTTCTGAACGTATTAACTCCGTTCGGGAAGAAACCACCCTGGCTTGCTCCGCCAAGATAAACAATACGGAGAACCTGATCCATATTGCGGCTGAACACCAGACCGTTTGCGTCGGCTGGCACGATGTTGGCTGCGGAACGCGAACCGGCGACTCCCGGGCCGATGATTCCCTGATCGAGATCGTCGGGGCCATCCACGGAATCTCTAAGGTCGGAAATTTTCTGTACGTTAGCCGCGATCATCAATGAAGGATCCATTGCGTTGCGGCCGTAAAGCACTGTGCGAATCTCGCTGGCGTGATAAGCCTCAACCGCAAGCAGGCCGGCGGCAGCTTCTAAAATGTCCTTGTCCACGATAAATCTCGCCGCACCTTTGTAGGCGGTAACGCCGACATCCTCGAAAATAAAGGCGGCGAGCAGGAAGTTTACCTCGTTGGCATATGCATCGAAGATCTGGCCCTGTGGGATGATCCCGGCCGCAACTGCAGCAGCCGTGAAGGCGGGTCCGATATCGATGGTCGGAGCCGAGACTGCGAAGCTGCCAAGCGCCGATCGGATAAATCTGACGTGAGCTTCTTCGTCCTCGGCGATCTCGAATGCATACTGCCGGATGACATCGCTCGCGAATGCGACCTGACGCCCGCCGATCACTTGACCGACCGCTCCGAATCCGACACGGTCCTCTTGATTTAAACCTCTGCCGAACGCGGCACGAAGGTAAAACTCAGCCTCCAGGTATTCGAGGTTTAAGGCAAAGTTAAGAATATTAACATCCGTAATATCCAGATTCTGGCCTTGTGCTGCCTCGGCGACCGAGTTAAACCCACTTAGCTGGCTCAGTGTCAGTGCTCCGAGGCCGGCAAGGCCGGTTTGCGTCAGAAATCGCCGCCGGCTTCTGCGAGTAGTGATAAAACTTTTTAAACTATCAGATAAATCATTCATTGTAAGTCCTCCGTATGCGCACTATGGCGCGTCATGTTTGTATTTAATGTTAGGGAGATTGCCAACTCCCATTATCATTGAGATGTCCCCTCAATAGCGTCATATCAAAATAGAAAGAGGCGCTTAGTTCGAACGTCTCTTTGTTTTGCAAGGGATGGACCTACTGCAGCAGCAAAATCCGGCGAGTAAATGCAGCCTACGGCTTTAATTTTCATTAGTCCTTCCCTTATTCGTTAACCAACACCCGATTATCCGTCTAACGGATAACATCTGCACTCGATTCGTTGCTTAAGAGGATTTTACTCCTTTTGAAAGCAACCGTTTGTATTCTGTAATACAAAAAATGATTTTAATGCCTCCAATCCGCTCGACAGGCCGCTTTCTATTCCAGTCGGACCGCCGGCCGATTAGCGTTTTAGCCATTACTTCTGATAAAAAGCGATGCGATCGCCATAACTTGCTCCTTCGTCAACGGCTCGTCAAATGCCTGCGAAGCTATCTTACTTGACGATCCGGGCAAGGCTGCGACATTTACCCCACCCTGTGTAGTATTGCCTTCGCCGTTGTAAACGGGCTGTGTCGCTGCGGGCAAAGTTCCGCGCGAATCGCCAACGATCCACGGCGTTTCACCACGAAGACGTCTGACCATCGCAGCATGTCTGGCTTCGACAGAATGAATCTGCAAAGCCGTCGTTAAAATCATGTCGTTCGATCTCAAATTGCCCGCCTGGCCTTTGTAAGCGCGAACGCCCGTATCTTCGAAAGCTTGTGACACGGCCAGAAATGTCTGGTAGTTTCTGAATACATCCGCGAACATTCCGCGGGCTGTAAAATCGAATTGTGGCTTTGAAACTGCCCTACTTCCCAAAACCGAGCGCAAAAGATTGACGTGAGCGGTTTCGTGCTTGCTGATCTGCCCGAAAACATCTCGCGTTCCGGAGGGAATCAAGCCTGAAGAATTGAGTCCCATCCGATAAAAATCGTCTTCGAGGTATTCCAAAGTCAATGCGAAATTTAATACGTCAACGATTTTGCCAGGCAATTTGCTGTCCTGTCCATAAGCTGTCCCGGCCAATGCACCGAACGAAATAATCGGCGTCGCCAAAGCGCCCGTCAATTTTTTTGCCTTTTCAATGGGCTCGCGCCGCGCAGTCATTTCATTAATATATTCGGGCTCGACCGTTTCTAATAGTGGTTTGTAATTATCCATTGGTTCCTCCTCCTACCTTTTTGGCTGCGGCAATCTGTTGCCGGTAATCGGCGTCCTTATATACGGCGCCACCAAAGGCAGTACTTGCGCCGGTAATCGTGCAGGATCCAGCCCGGTTGCGGGATCGGTTACGTCATCTCCCGAAAAATACGCCGACATCGGCTGCAGCAAATCGCGTATCGTGGCCACATGACGGGCTTCAACCGAAACGATCTTGCCCGCAATGAGCAGGAATTCAGGATTTTTCAAGAGTTGGCCGGCCCCGTTGTACGCTGAAGTTCCAGTATCTTCAAAAGTCCGGGCGGTGTTCAGCACACTGTCGCGGCTGTTGAAATTGATGGTCGTGAAATTCACCTGCAGGCTCGGGATCGCTTTTCTGCCAAGTGCGACTTTGAAAAACTCGCGGTGCGCAATCTCGTTATCGCGGATGTCGGTCAAAATAACCCGTTCTTCCGAATTCATACCCGAATAAGGCGTGGCAATTACCTGCGTATAAAATGCGGCTTCGAGCTGTTCAAGCGCGTAGGCGTAATTTAAAACTCCGGTATCGCCTTTTCCCAAATCAACAGCTCCTTGAGCTAAAGGCTCAATCGGCAAGCCTAGAAAAGCGTCGTTCGCCCCCAGGATTTCGGGCCTGATCGCACCAAATGCAAACGCTGTCAACGCCGCGGCACTCGACCATTTTAAAAACCGGCGCCGCGAGGTCATCTGTTCAATTTCAAGGTTTAACGGTTCAGTTTCGGGCTTGAAAGTATTATCCACTTGAATT